>JBKHJJ010000141.1:0-3075 GCA_046538185.1 Dehalococcoidia bacterium | reverse complement strand
GTCCTCATAATACCCGCCGGAAGCAGACTTCTGTTCTGTGCGCTGAGCGCCGACACGGCCCCACCGTCCACAGTGATCTTGCCCTTGCAAGCAAGTCCGCTGAGCATCCACCTCTTCTTGCTCTCCATCTTGGTAACCTGTGCAGGAAAGAAAGTGCCTATGTCTTCTCCCTGGCTAATCCTCACCAGCGTCTCGGGTTCCCTCCCATCGGCGATCACAACGTTGACGCCTGAAGAGGTTGCCAGCCTTGCAGCCTCAATCTTGGTCGTCATCCCGCCAGTCCCCTCACGGCTGGAAGTACTTCCAGCCACCCGTCTGATTTCGGCGTCAATCTTGTCCACCCGCCGGATAAGCTGAGCTCGAGGGTCGTAATGCGGGTCGGCAGTATACAGGCCCCCGATATCCGTGAGCAGAACCAGAAGGTCGGCATCAACCAGATTGGCCACCATGGCAGAAAGATTATCGTTATCCCCGAACTTGAACTCTTTGATCTCATCGATGGCGACGACATCATTCTCATTGACAACGCAGACTATGTCAAGATCGATCAAAGCCAGCAGGGTGTTACGAGCGTTCAGATAACCGCTACGGTCGGACAGAGCTTCCCTTGTGAGCAACGCCTGGGCTACGGTTATGTCATATCGACTGAAAAGCTCTTCGTAATTCTGCATCAGGTAGCTTTGCCCCACCGAGGCCAGGACTTGCCTGAAGGGAGTGTTTTTGCGTTCCGGGACCCCCTTAAGCTTCCGCCTACCTGAGGCAATGGCCCCCGAAGAAATCACTACTATCTCCTTTCCCTGGCGGTGAAGTCGAGCTATCTGTTCCACCAGGCTCGACATGACCTGCAGGTCGAGGCTGTCGCTGCCCGACGTGAGGAGCCTCGTGCCAAATTTCGTCACTATGCGACGGTAAGACACGAGTATCAATCTAGCAGTTTTCGCACATACTGACAACTGAAGCCAGGAACAAGGAGCAAAGGACAGAATCTACGGCGTGCTAGCCTGTGCAATGGGCCTGCAACAGCATCGACCATGTCGACGAGGCAGGCAAGCACTCGCACGGCCAGAGCCTATCCACCGCCAATTGGAGACCCGGAGCAGTATGGTATAATCTGTGCTGTCCCTTGCAAACAAGCAGAAAAAGATGCGTCTGATGGGCACAGTATGTTGCCCATGAGGACCCGCTTGACAGTATGCAAACCCTGGTTCAATGTGACTTCGACGGCACAATCACGGAAGAGGATGCTAGCTTCTTCCTCTTAGATGCCTTTGCCCAAGGCGAGTGGCGACGATTACTACGAGACTACAAAGAGCACCGGATATCTGTGGGGCACTTCAATACCGCGGCCTTTGCTATGGTGAAAGCCGATAGGCACACGCTGCTTGAGGCCCTCAAGGACAAGGTCAAGATGCGATCGGGTCTCCGCGAGCTGGTGGACTACTGCCTGTCAAAAGACTTCAGGTTTGTCATCGTGAGCAACGGTCTGGATTTCTACATAAATGCCATTCTGAGGGACGTGGGGCTGGAAAACATGGAAGTGCACGCAGCGCGAACTTCCTTTCACGCCCAAGGCATGGAAGTTCAATACGTAGGACCTGATGGCAGGCCGCTGGAGGACGGGTTCAAAGAGGCATACATCCGGTCGTTTCTAAGGCTGGGGTACACAGTAGTATATGTGGGAAATGGAGACTCAGATGTGGCCCCGGCAAAACACGCTCATCACGTTTTGGCTACCGGCGAACTGCTGTCACATTGCAGGGAAAACAACTTGAACTGCAGGTCATTCGAAAGCTTCATTGATGCCATCGGGCACCTTGAACAGATTTCACAGGTCTAGCTCAGAAGCGATTTCCTTCATCGCTTCGATTCCCAGGCCGACGAATTCTTCCAGCTCCAGCCCGATTTCCCGGCACCGGGCCACTTGCTCCCGGTTGACTCCAGGAGCAAAGCTTTCTTCTTGAAAGTGTTTCATCACGGTTTGAGTGGTCAACCCGCTCAGTTTGCCGGGGTGCACCAGAGCAGCAGCGGTAATAAGCTGACTCAAGGGGTTAGCACAGAAAAGGGCCTCGTCCAACCTCGTCTCCCGGGGAATATCGTGAGCTTCGTTATGACACAGAATGGCATGAGTCATAGTCTCGTTAGCCCCGAGTTCTTCAGCCAGATCGGCTCCCAGCCTGCTGTGGCTACTCATATCATCTTTGACCAGTTCTACGTCTATGTCGTGAATGAGGCCGGTAAGCCCCCACTCCTCTTCATCCTCTCCAAGCCTTCTAGCCAAACGGCGCATGATCGCCTCCGTAGCCAGCATATGCTGGATCATGTTCCTGTTCTGCACATTGGCGTATATGGAGTCAAGCATCCTCTCCCTGTCGAGCGCTGGTGTCATGTCAATACCTTCTCCCGATGCCTCACCAATATATCACGCAGATATTGCCCCGTGGAAGAGCCATCGTTTTGCGCCAACTGCTCGGGCGTGCCAGCATCCACAAGGTAGCCCCCATCGTCACCAGCTCCAGGACCAAGATCAATAACCCAGTCCGCATTTTTGACTACATCAAGTTGGTGTTCTATGACGACTACGGTATTCCCCTGCCCCACCAGACGCTGTAGCACCTCCAGGAGACAAGCAATGTCTGAGAAGGATAGGCCAGTGGTTGGCTCATCCAGTATGTAAAGTGTCTTGCCTGTAGAGCGACGGGACAGTTCAGTAGCCAATTTCACTCGCTGGGCTTCGCCCCCGGAAAGAGTCGGCGCCGGCTGCCCCAGATGAATATACCCCAGACCTACATCCCGCAAAGTCTCCAGTTTCTTCCTCACTTTGGGGATATGCTCAAACGGAAGCAAAGCTTCCTCCACCGTCATATCCAGTATTTCAGCTATGTTCTTTCCTTTAAACTGGATTTCCAGCGCTTCACGGTTATATCTCTTTCCCTTGCATACCTCGCAGGGAACAGTGACATTGGGCAAAAATTGCATCTCAATCTGTACATAACCTGCCCCCTGACAGGCTTCACACCTCCCCCCTTTCACGTTGAAGGAAAAACGTCCCTGGGGATAACCGCGCATCCTGGCTTC
>JBKHJJ010000140.1:0-3111 GCA_046538185.1 Dehalococcoidia bacterium | reverse complement strand
GAGGGCACAGATAGATCCGGCAAGCGCGAGCCCCCAAACCCTTCTTCTTAGGGCATAGGCACCACCCACTATGGCAATCACCCCCAATATAATTAACGGAGCACCAATGGCGCTCAGCCAGGGCATACCAACAAACAAACCCCCGATGCCGCCCGCTACGGCAACCACTATTCCTCCGATCACCTGAAGTGCTCCGGCAATGATAGAGAGTATGCCGGCGGTCGTTGGTTTCCAGGTTTTCTCCATTTCCTGTTACCTTCCGTTATTCCTTCGCATAACGATATAGTTATTGGCTCCAGTTGTCAATACCCCACGACTTCGATCACCACTGAGACAATAGCTCGAACCACCTTAGCTCCACAACCTCCGAGACATTGACAACACTCTTGCAACATACCGCAGCCTCGCAAATGTTTGAGCGTGGTTTCCTGGCCAACGAAAACTAACTACAGCTTATCAGGTCGCGTATCAGAAGATTGCCCAGGGTATCAATGCCACACCCAGTGCGAATAAGATCAATGATATTATGCCAAATATGCCAAGGCTGATCAGGAACGTCCGCCACCACAATCCCCAGGCTAGCCTCCAGGTGGGTTTAACCTCATTGTCCATCGTTTCCTCTCCTTTCTGTGCTTTGCTGCGTTCGAAGCGTCTAAACTGCCTGAATAGTTTCTATCGTGCTGTCAATTCATTATAGTTATGCCTATTTCTCACTGTCAATATATATACCAAGTAGGCTAACCAAGCTCCTTAACCATATACGCGCCCTGCAATTGGTAATCAAGTGCCCGGTAGTACTCCCTGGCACCCACGCCGCTCAGTATCCATAATCTGTCAGCCCCGAACTCCTGCGACGCAATCCTCTCTGCTTCTTGAAGCAACCGTTCGCCAAGGCCATGGTGTTGAGCAGCTGTCTCCAGCCTCTCCCCCAGCGGAACCTGAGGACCGTAAACGTGTAGCTCTCTGACCATCGCTCTCTGGCTGTCTGTTCTCAGTCTCACTAGGCCAAACAGCGTCTGGTTCTCGTCCTCGTAGGAGAGAAAGACCTCTGTTCCTCCCGAGGCCTGGTAGTCCAACCTGGTCAATCGGGGTTTACCAGGCGTCCAGCCATCCCTGAGGCGATGGCCGTATTCCCGACAGCGAATACAATTACAACTAAGGTCGCTCTGGTTCATTCTCTTTCTAATAGTTCCTCTGAGTGCCAGGTCTTTGCTTCCGGCAATGATGAACTTGGCGGGAATATCGCGCATCAACCTCGAAATCCTCACATATTTGGGAACCCTGGCCTTGATACCAATGAGCAGATTAATCATCCCTTCCTCATCGTAGGGCTGGTAGCGGTTGTCGCGATACCAATTCTCTAGCTCACTACCCTCGACTACCAGTGTTGGATAAAGCTTGAGTCCGTCGGGTCGAAAGCGCTCATCCTCAAACAGTTGACGGGTCAGTTCCAGGTCATGCTGAGGTGTTGACCCCGGTAGACCGGGCATCCAGTGATAGTGGACCTTCAATCCATAGTCCCTTAGTAACTCGGTGGCGGACACAATCTCTGCTACTCCGTGACCTCTCTTTGTCAGGCGGTGAACCTCGTCGTCGAGAGTCTGTACCCCAAGCTCCACCCTTGTAGTGCCGAAGTCGAGCATAGTCTTTATCTCTCTCTCCCCGCAGAAGTCAGGCCTGGTTTCAATGCATAATCCCACGCACCGATGCTCGGCATGCTCGTTCAATTGCTTGGCTTCGTCTAAACTGTTTGAGGGAACGCCGTTAAGAGCATCATAGCAATCCTTAATGAACTGGTATTGATAGTCTGGCGGATAAGACAGAAAGGTGCCCCCCATGACGATGAGCTCCACCTTATCCAGGGCATGCCCCATGTCACCGAGCGTCGTGAGCCGAACTGCTACCTGCTTGTTAGCATCAAAGTCGCAACTTCGGGCCCTCAAAACCGCTGGAGACTCCGGGGTATAGCTCTTGGGCGCTTCGGGGGAAGTCGGGCAGTAAACGCACCTGCCGGGGCAAGGAAACGGTTTCGCCATAACTGCCACCGGGGTTACTCCTGAAATGGTCCGGGATGCTTTCTTCATGTGTAACATCAGAGTATGGCGTACTCCATTGTTCTAATGCTATTCCTTGGCGGCAATGGATCGGGGCCGGCCTTCATAGAGATAGAGGCTTGCGGGGGAAGAGGAATAGGTTTGATTCCTTTCCATCTACACCATCAGGGTTTGACCGTAATATGCTAAAGTGTAACAGAGCACTTCTATGACCACAAATAAGGGCGTCTTTGACCGTATAGCTGAAAGCTGGTATCAAGTAAGGCATTGGCCTTTGTTAAGAGAAGAACTGGAGGATGTAGCTGCGAGGTGGCAAGATGGCAGGCTGCTAAATGTGGGCTGCGGTCATGGACCGGATTTCCTGCCCTTCGCGCGCACCTTTGGACTCTGGGGTGTGGACTCCTCCCCTGCTATGCTTGAGCAGGCGTTGCGATATCGTACCAAGCGTGAGTTTTATGTCAACTTACTAGCCGCTGATGCTTTGTCATTGCCCTTCGCTGCCAATACTTTCGATTGGGCGATATCCGTGGCCACCTATCATCACGTCGAGGGGAGGACAGAAAGGGAAAAGGCGTTCAAGGAGCTAAGGCGAGTATTGAGACCACAGGGCGAGGCTCTATTGACGGTGTGGAATCATGGCCAACCACGCTTCTGGCTCAAGTCGAAAGAACAGCATGTCCCGTGGAGACTGAAGGAAGAAACTGTGTATCGCTATTATCACCTCTTCTCTTATGGTGAGCTGAAAAAGCTGTTGATGAAGACGGGCTGGGAAATCATTCGCATGTTCCCGGAGAAGTCGTACCGTTTCCCCATAAAGGACTTCTCACGGAATATATGTGTTTTAGTACGGAAGCAGGCAGGTGTCTGAAGTTGTACTACTTGGCCAGTTGCTGGCCGGATGAGTCCTTGCCTACCTTGACCTTATCAGGAAGTCCGACTTCGATAATGCCCATGAAGACCTCCACTAATTTCGGGTCAAACTGAGAGCCGGCGCCACTCCGCAGCTCCTTTAGCACCTTCTCACTGCATAAGGCAGGACGGTAAGGACGGGCAGAAC
>JBKHJJ010000139.1:0-3155 GCA_046538185.1 Dehalococcoidia bacterium | reverse complement strand
TACTAGAGGATGGGACTTCGCCTTGCTTACCGGTCTGCGTATCCTGCGATGACGTGGGGCAATACACCCCTTCCAGTGGGACAAAGCCATCGGCCCGAAAAGACTCGCCAGCCCTTACGTCTTTGAGGCCAGCGAAGCCAGCTTGTCTTTCATGCTCTGAGATTTGTCCCGCCGGTCATCAATCTTCACTGTAGTCAGTACTCTGGCGACTCCTGCCCCAAAGGTCCCTTCGTGCATTTTCTTCACTGCTGCTAGAATTCTGTCCAGGTCGGCTTCCACAATCGTGCCCATCGCGGTTGTCTCGTACCTAAGGTCCTTCTCCTGCTGCAGGGCCTTGACTGCCTGCGCCACATATTTGCTCACCGAAGGAGTGTTTGTTCCCAGCGGAACAACGCTTATCTCTGCTATTGCCATTATCTCACCTCCTTGCCTCTTATCAGGCTCCTGCGTGCGCGCTAGCTGCTCGGGGGCAATTCACTTTCGACTTGCTTGCCCTGGTCGCAGCACGCCTCAGTCACTTTATTCTACCATGAGTCTGCCAACCCAGATGGGGGTTGAACATGTGAGCGGGTGTCCCATTTTCCCGCGCTCCCAGGGGCTTTCTTTCCAGGTTGCAGGTTCAAGCTCGTCGTAACTGCATCCGCATACAGCAAACGTGGCGGGTTCATGCCGCTGAGTAGCATTTGGCATTTTGGTATTCTCGATCGGTTGAGTATAATGTCCCCGGTGATCATAGACTTTCATACCCATATATTCCCACCCTGGCTGAGGGAAAGCCGGGACGAATATGTGAAGCTCGATTCTTGCTTTTCCCTGCTGTATTCACACCCGAAAGCCGCAATGGCAACGGCGGAAGAACTGCTTGCCGCCATGGATGAAGCCGGCGTCGATGTGTCCGTCATTCTCAACATTGGGTGGGTGAGCCACGAGTTGTGTGTGAAAACAAACGACTACATACTGGATTCAATATCGAGATATCCGGAAAGGCTCGTCGGCTTCTGTGCCGTTCAACCCAGGGCAGGAGATGCTGCGGTAGCCGAGCTGGAGCGATGCGCCAAAGCAGGAGCCAGGGGAATCGGCGAAATGAGGTCTGATGTGCAGGATTTCGACCTTGCGGACGAGGCCATGATGAAGCCTCTGGTTGAAAGCGCGCTGAAGCATGACTTGATCTTTCTGACCCACTCTTCCGAGCCAGTGGGGCATCAGTATTCGGGCAAGGGCAGCGTTACTCCCGACATCATCTATTCCTTCATCACCGCTTTTCCGGATCTAAAGACTGTCTGTGCTCACTGGGGTGGTGGCTTGCCTTTTTATGCCCTGATGCCTGAAGTAGAGACGGCTCTAGCCAATGTCTTCTTCGATACCGCGGCCACCGTTTTCCTTTACAAACCCCAGATTTTCGACCACGCGACTCAGATCGTGGGCAGCGACAAAGTCCTTTTTGGTACCGACTTATGCACCAGAATCGAGTGATTGCCCAAATCCGGTCTTCACGGCTTTCGGAAGAAGACAAGGCTAGAATCCTGGGGGCCAACGCTAGAAAACTACTATGTTTGGATGAAAAGCGCAGAAGTGCCACATAGCATCAGTACTAAAATAGCAGAGGAGGTAAGCAAATGGGATCTAAGGGAAGAAAGAATGTGAAGAAGCCAAAACAACAAAAAGAGAAGAAGCAAGGCAAGTAAGAGAAGAACATCGTCCCTCCCACAAATACGATGTTGACACCAGGCAGAAAGTATTGTCTTTCTGTCGTGAAGAGAGAGCATTGAGGTCAGGCTGAAGACGGACAGGGGAGCCAAAATGTCACATGATGGTGAGCAAGTCCGCTCCTTTATTGCCATTGAGCTTCCGGAGGAGGTCAGGCAGGGGCTGGCCAGGCTGAGAAATGAACTGGAGAGAGACGAACACAGGTTTGTCAAATGGGTGAATCCCGAGGGAGTTCACCTGACGTTGAAGTTCCTGGGTAATATTCCCGCGACGCGGGTAAAAGAGGTGGCCCGAGCTATGGAAGGAGCCACCCAGGGAATTTCGCCTTTCCATCTGCAGATTTCAGGTCTGGGGGTGTTCCCCAGTCTTACGCAAGTCCGGGTGTTCTGGGTGGGCGTCGGTGGGGAAATGGACAAGCTTTCCAGGCTACAGCAGAATGTTGATAATGCTCTCGCTGCCCTGGGATTTGCCAGGGAGGAACGCTCCTTTGTGCCGCATTTGACCCTGGCTCGCATGAGGCAAGGAGCGTCGCCGGCGGACAGAAGGAGCTTTGGCGCACTGGTGGACTCCGCCGTACTTGAGCGTGAATACCACGTTGAAGTCGAATCTGTTAATCTGATGAGAAGTCAGCTAACACCTGTAGGCGCTGTTTATACTCGTCTGTCGGTTGCTAAGTTGGGCCATTAAAAAAGTCCGGCCAAACAAAAAATTCAGGCTTTTTCCTGAAGACCATATTGCAAACAGATTTTCCATAGTATATACTTAGTTGTTCCAACACAGACAAAAGAATCTAATTGGGGAGGTGGAACTTGGAATACGGTTCATTACCAAAATGCCAGAAATGTGAAAAAGGGGTTTTGGTGCCTTTGTCCGACTTCGGGAGTCAGGGGGCGCCGATTCACTACAAGGCCTGGGTGTGCACGGATCCTGATTGCGGTTACAACATAAAGATCAGGAACGGTGAAATATACCTGAACGAGCCTATTCTTAGTGGAGCACTTCACACTCGCACACGTCGAGAATATACTCCTTAGCAGAGGATTTGCTTCGCTTAGGTAAACTGGTTGAGCTGGCGGTTGATTCCCTCTTTCCACGCCGCTGCGTCGGCTGTGGCAGAATAGGTGATTTTCTCTGCCCTCAGTGTCTTGAAAAACTGCCAAGGCTAGCGGGGCCGCTTTGCCCTAGCTGCGGCAGACCTCAGGCGAGCGGTATCGTGTGCCCGAGCTGCTGGCAAAGACAATCCCGGATCGACGGCATTCGCTCTCTATTCAGTTTTGACGAGGTAGTGCGGAAAGCCATTCACCAGCTGAAGTACCAAAACTTGAAGGCCATCTCTCCTTGCCTGGCTGAACTGCTGGCTGATTATCTACGGTCGAGCTCTTTGCCGGGCGAAGCCCTGGTTTGCGTGCCTCTTCATCCACGGCGCTTGAAAGAAAGGGGCTATAACC
>JBKHJJ010000138.1:0-3159 GCA_046538185.1 Dehalococcoidia bacterium | reverse complement strand
ACTGCCATCGGCTCACACCAGCCAGTGGCTACGTCCACGGTGGATAATGTGGTGATATAAAAGCCTTCTGTGCTCTCTCCACAGTGAGCAACAAGGTCAGCCTCCAGAAAGCCAGGTTTGTTCTCATTCCAATCACTGAAGGTCCTGATCGGAATTGAATTCTTTAATAGTGTACCTGGTTTAGTAGTGCTGAGACCGCGGCGTGTACCGCTCCCACGCCAGCGCCGCAAGAGACGGTCTATCGTGGACGGGCTCATCCGGCAAAGCTGAGCCTCAATCTCCTCCGTCACCGTGAGTTCACCGCATCTCTTCAAAATGGTCACCAATTCTGGTAGGAAGGGCTGGAGACGCCTGGAGCACAGGCAGTCGCTAGCCTCCCACGCCAGTCTCAGTGCTGCCATGGCCTCATGCCCATATAATCTGGGGCGCCCTCTCTTTTCCTTCCCCGGAGACTTACCCCTTCCATTCAGTAACCTGATCACAGACTTTCGGTGCATGCGTGTCGTAGCAACAAACTCATTCAGTATCTCTGTCTTGGCCTTCTTGGTAGCCCGGGAATAACGCCCCCGGACCGCCCCAGCGTATTCTGCTATGCTGCGTCGTGTCACCTTACCTCCTTTCGGTAACACTAATTTTGACTCAATTCGGAACCTTGCCTTTTATCCCGGTTTATGCTACATTGCGACGTGGCAATGACTCAGTTCAAGAGGAGGTAATGTTGGACAAAGAGACAACAGCCGAAATCACCGCCAGAGGTCGATCCACAGGACAAGTCAGGTGTATGAACTGCATGAATAGAATCACGCCGCCCAAGGGAGCAAAAACATACAAGTGTCCCCATTGTGGCTTCGAGTGGCGTATAACCTGGCTGTGGCCAGACTTCCCCAGAATCAGAGGACCAGTTTGGGATGTCAATAGGCGTCTAACTCAAGAAGCGATGGCTAAGACAGAAACAAGGAAGGGAAAGAAGTAACCATGGCTCTAAACAGAAAGATAGCTTATATCAACCTGACTACAGGTGAAATTCAGACAAAGCCCATTCCTATCAAGATACGTAAGATGTTTCTTGGCGGTAGAGGGCTGGATATGTACTTAATGTATAACCATATAAAACCCGGGGTGGACCCCCTGGGTCCAGATAATGTGGCCTTTGTTAGTGCCGGCGTGCTGGTCGGCACTCTGGCCTCTGCTTCCGCTAGAACTCATATCGGCGGAAAATCGCCGCTTACCGGTTATGTCGGCAGCTCAAATATGGGCGGGTTCTTTGCTTTGGAGATGAGGCTTGCTGGATTTGATCACTTGGTAATAAAAGGCAAGGCGAAGAAGCCAGTCTATCTGTGGATTCACAATGGTGAAATTGAGATAAGGGACGCCGCAAATGTCTGGGGAAAGGATACCAATCAGACCCGGGAGGTTATTAGGGACGAACTGGGCGATAGGGAGGTCAAGGTCTTAACCATCGGGCCGGCGGGTGAGAACCTGGTAAGGTTTGCCAACGTCATTACCGGGCTTAAGAACGCCGGCGGCAGGACAGGGATGGGGGCACTCCTGGGATCCAAGAATCTCAAGGCAATAGCAGTAAGGGGTTCTATGGATATCAAAATCGCCCACCCCGCTGAAGCGCTGGAATATAACAAGCATGTAATTGACATGATTACGTCTGCCAAGGTGTCCAAGACGCAGGGCAGATTAGGTACCCCGTTTATCTGGGGAGCAACCAATTCCTGGGGTGGAATCAGGACGAGGAACTTCCAGGCTAATCAATTCGAGTATTGCGATGCTGTCGAGGCCGAAGCCATCGATGAACATGTGACCGGGTACGCCAGTTGTTTCGGCTGTCAGGTGCACTGCCGAGCCAAATACATTATCCCGTCAGGCGAATATGCTGGTGTATATGATGAGGGCCCTGAATACACGGTGCAGGGTGCCTTAACGGCAGAGACAGGGTGTTCCGACCTGGTTGCCCTGCTAGCAGGCAGCCACCTGCTCAATGCGTACGGTATAGACTGCCTGGAGGCGGGAAGCATGATTGCCTGGGCGATGGAACTCTATGAAGCCGGAATCCTTACCGACAAAGATACCGGCGGCCTGGAACTGAGATTCGGTAATGCCGAGGCGCTCAATGAGATGATCCATCGTATCGCCCGACGTGAAGGACTGGGTGACATTCTGGCTGAAGGGCCGCTGCGAGCAGCCGAAAAAATAGGCAAGGGTTCCAAGAAGTATCTGATTCACGTAAAGGGTATGAGCAACCTCCACTCGGATGAGAGAGCAACGCCGGCTCTCGCTCTCAATGTGGCTGTCGCTTCCAGGGGTTCTGACCACCTCCGGGGCCGACCGGCGATTGACCTGTACGGTTTGCCCGAACCGGTACTCAGAAGGGTATATAGCCAGCCGGTGCCCTATGACGGACCGCTAACCTCGCACTGGAAAGACTACGAAGGCAAACCCTGGATGGTAAGATGGCAGGAGACATGCTACGAGGCTGTGGATTGCCTTGGAATATGCAAATACCACACCATATTCCTCGGGCCGAATTTCCCCAATTTCGAAGAGTGGTCCCGGCTACTCTACCTCAATACTGGACTGGAGATGTCCCCGCTTGACATCTGGAATGTCGGTGACAGGTGTTATACGATAGAAAGGATGTTCAACATCAGGGAAGGACTGACCAGAAAAGACGACTGGCTGGCCGACCGATACTATGACGAGCCCACGACCCGAGGTGTGCCGGCGGCCTGTGGAAAGAGCATCGACAGAGAGAAGTTCACCAAGATGATTGATGAGTACTACGAGCATCACGGGTGGGATGAAAATGGTGTTCCCCGACCGGAGCACCTGAAGAAATTGGGCATAGACAAAGAGCCATCGCATATGCTGTAGCATTCGCAACATGTTCTAAGGAGGACTAGTTAATGGCAAAGGTTCTAGTGATAGATTATGAAAAGTGTACTGGGTGCCGAATATGCGAGCAGGTTTGCGCTGTGAAACATGCAGGCGTAGTCAATCCTGCCCGAAGTCGGATAAGAATAATCAAATGGGAGGAAGAGGGACGATATGTCCCGATGGTTTGCCAGCAATGTGAATCAGCTCCCTGCCAGTTAATATGCCCGGTAAAGGCTATTTCACGGGACGAGAGCCTTAATAGAGTAATGGTCG
>JBKHJJ010000024.1:0-14511 GCA_046538185.1 Dehalococcoidia bacterium | reverse complement strand
AGATTGCCGAGCATGAAAGAACCCATGATGGGCAACGCCTCAGGGATCAGGAGGCCAACAACAACGGTAACCACGACTGGGAACAGTATCTCTTCTGTCTTGGAGACTTCTCGCAACGCGGGCTTCATGTATATTTTTCTTTCCTCTTTGGTAGTCATCGCCCTGATTACCGGAGGCTGGATTAATGGCACCATGGCCATATAGGTGTAGGCGGCTATGGCGGTAGCGCCCAAAAGCGCGGGTGCCAGATTTACGGTAAGGTACACCGTAGTGGGGCCATCTGCACCGCCTATAATGCCTACACTACAAGCTTCCGGAAGGTTGAATCCCAGGGCTATAGCTATGAAGAAGGCAG
This sequence comes from Dehalococcoidia bacterium, assembly GCA_046538185.1. Taxonomy (GTDB): domain Bacteria; phylum Chloroflexota; class Dehalococcoidia; order GIF9; family AB-539-J10; genus RBG-13-51-36. The sequence goes on along the minus strand of JBKHJJ010000024.1, from coordinate 14,156 downwards.
CATACACTCCGAGCTGCGCTGCAGCTCCCAGGAGAAAGTAAACAGGCCGGGCGATAAGCGGGGTGAAATCGGTCATCGCTCCCAAGCCTATGAACATGAATAGGGGGATTAGCTCCCAACCAAAGCCGTATTGGAAGATCCGGGACAAGAATCCAATAGGTCTCCCCCCTTGTTCTATCAGTTGTGGCCAGGTAGGTGGCAAGTAGTCCAACAAAGTCCCATCAGGCATCTGGAAACCCATAACATGGTAACCCAGAGGTATATTGACCAAAAGGATGCCAAAGCCAATGGGAACCAGAAGTAGCGGTTCCCATTTCTTAGAGATGCCAAGGTAGATTAAGACCCCGCCGATAACCCACATGATCAGCCGCTGCGGCTCAGCGGCTAAGGCAGTGAATCCTACTCCTATGTCAAGCATGGTTATACCTCCAGTTTAACCTTAACTAGCATCCCGAAATAGTCAGGCTATCCGCCTACTCCTTCGTTTTGGCGGCTTCAACTTCAGCTGCTGCCTTGGCCTTGTCCTGTCCTCTCTTAATTCTCTGAAATACAAGCCCTACCAGCCAGGTCACCACGGCGAGGATGATCAATACCAGAAAAACGGTGCTAAACCCTCTTACGGCTAGTAAACCTGCTGCACCCCAATCTGCCGCCGCTGGTTCCATAATGTTGTACCTCCTCGGGCCTCAAAATATCGCTTATTGTAACACAGGTGAGGCAATTTTGTACTGTATTCACTGCTGCAGAGACGAATTGTTGCAAAATTTGCCGCGTCTTTCTAAAATAGTCTCTTGCTCGGTGTTGAACCGATTTGAACAAGGGCCATTAGCTCAGTTGGTTAGAGCACGGTCCTGATAAGGCCGGGGTCTGTGGTTCGAGTCCACAATGGCCCACCATAGTATTTAGGCAAGGCAAGTTTCAAACTAGGGGGGCTTGTCCCTCGTGGCGGATTTGCTGTGTTGCGTCCGGAATAATTGAGTCACCTGGCAGGGTGTCATGCCCTTTTTTCTCCACCGCTTTGCTTTCAAATAGACGTACACGTTATTCCTGATTTAGTCTCTATGCCTGACTGCATATGCAAATAATTCTCAAGAGTAATGTAAGATGTACTTGACAAATAGTAAAGTATATAATACTATATGTCATGAATAGGATACTCAGAATAACTTGTAGCAGCTAAGGAGGTAGGGAAACATGGCACCACTACAGAAAAGGGCACTGTACAGCTTTGTTATCGGACTTGTTCTCACCATAGCGCTCATACCAGTCCTGGTTCTACAGGGTGATATCACTGCCTTTGGGGAACACCTAAGGCTGAGACTATTTATGTATACTGTGTTGATTGGGGTGCCGCTCATTTACCTTATTCTGGTGAACCTCACTCTTCGAAAACCAAGCCAGGTTGATGAGCGTGACAGACTGATTATCGAAAGGTCCGCTCGGGCTCAATGGCTGGCAGTGATATTCTCACTGGTTATCTGGACAATAGTGTTAACCGAAATCTACCGGGACCAGGGACAGTTCCCAATTGTTTTCATTAATCTGATATTCATGTCTGCTCTCATTATTAGCCCGCTGGCTCAATCGCTCGGTATCCTGGTGGGTTACTGGAACATGAACCGCAATGGGTAGAGTAAGAAATCGGATTAGAAGACTGCGTTTCGACCATAATGAGATGACGCAGGAGGAGCTGGCCAGCAGGGCAGGGTGCACCCGCCAGACCATTATCGCACTTGAGCAGGGAAAATACGTGCCTTCCATCGAACTGGCGTTCAGGATTGCCAGGGCATTTGGCGCTTCTCTGGAAGAAGTCTTCCAATACGAACACCGGTAGGGAGTCTCAAATGGGTAAAGTCATGTTTGTAGCACTGAGAAGAAATCTGGCTTTGGCGATGAGTATTACAGATTTTCTTCACCCAGTTTCAATATGAACGGACATGTTCTCCAGCGGTGCCAGCTTCCCGCTCAACAAACCGGAGGGCTCCGGTGGGGCAGGCCAGGGCACAAGCTGGCTCTCCACCACAAACATCACAAATTAGCACCTTGCTCTGGGGTCCGAGGAGAATACCCCCGTAAGGACAGGCTGGGATACAGAGTTGGCAGTGGGTGCACCTTCCATAGTCTATTGTCACCCACCCGGTATCTGGGTCCTTGTTGATGGCTTTGCGGTGGCAGGCTGGAATGCAGGGTGGATCTTCACAGTTCAAGCATATGCGCGGTAGCATTACTCCATCCATAATGATCCGATTGACGAAGATCCTGCTGAGTTCAGGATTTGCGACACCCTCCTTAACCAGCGAGCAGACAAGTTGGCACAGACGGCATCCAGAACACAGCTCGGACTGAACAAAAAAGGTTTTCGGAGACATTAGTCTTTCTTCATACTAGATGGGAGGGCTCCTCATCCAACTTCAGGCGGGCTAAGGTTTCCGGTTTTGGTGTCCCATCCTTAGTCCAGCCCCTGAGGTCGTAATACTCATCTAGGCGGGCCTCATATTCTCCGCGGTCCAATTTCTCGCCCTTCAAGGGTTCCAGTTTGTTGGGTTCAAAGTACATACGGGGAGGTATATCGCCCTCCCTGCCGATGCCTGTCTCGCGGATAACAATCATGCGTTCCAGGTTCCATATCCTTTCGCCAATGACCATCAACTCTTCCGGCGTAACGTCCCATCCGGTGACTGCATTGGTGGTCTCTGTAAATTCCCTGTAAGTAAGATTGCCTGTGGACCCCGGCCAGACGGTGGCAAATTTGCAGTAGCCGAGCGAATCGATAACGGTGGTGAAGTGCTGCTGCCACATGGCCATGTAGGGTTTGCCTTCCCAGGCTCGGAAGTCCGAAGCGATGGGACGACCGAATATTTTGGCCAGGGTCTCTGTGGGAATGCCGAAAAACTCCAGTGCCACTCGACCGCGGAGATGGTCGTTGCCCCGGTTAGCCGTGGCTTCCGCCAGGGCCGTTGCGCGCGAGGCGCGGTTGCCTACAGAACACTCGTGCATAAGGCCTCTTTGCTGATAGAGATAGCGGTCAGCCCCTCTACCTATCTGCTCTGCGGCCTGGCTAGCACTCTGTCCCACCATACCTCCCAGGCCTTCATTGTGGGCCATCTGCTTGATTAGGCCCATAATGGCATGCGGATTGCCCCACTCCAACCTCAGTCCTCCCGTATCGCGCTCGGTAAGAATGCCCCTCTGCCAGAGCTCCATAAGCCAACCTATGTATCCCCCAACAGACCCGATGTCCAGTCCATACCGGTTAATTAGGTTGTTGGCAGCCAGAATAACATCCCATCGGTTGTTCCCGACCATCGGGCCAAACCCCGCCATCACGTAGTATTCAGGACCTTCACCCCAGACTCCCTGGTAGGGGCCATGTTTTATGCGGTACCGGTGGGTACAGCGCAATGGACAGGAGAAACATGCCAGTGTTTTCGTCTTGTATTGCTCCTCAAAGATTTCGTCTTCGAGATTCTCCTCGGCGTCCTCGAAATAGTTATATTGATGATTCATGACCGGTATTTGGCCACCCTCGTTCTGTATCGCAAATATCGTGAGGGTACCGTAACGGGAAATGATTGGGTAGAGCTTAGTTGAGGTGACCTGTTTCAGGTGTTTGTCAAAAACATCCTTCATGCGTTCTGGTGAATCGGTCTTCATGGACTGGGTTCCTTTCACTACCACGGCTTTAAGCAACTTGGAACCCATAACGCATCCCATCCCAGTCCTGCCAGCAGCCCGCTTCAAGCCGTGCATGATGCAGGCAAACCGTACCAGGTTTTCTCCACCACAGCCGATAGTAGCGACCTGGATATCCGGGTTGGCCATCTTAGCCATGAGGAGCTGATGGGTCTCGTACACATCCTTGCCCCATACGAAAGAAGCGTCCCTGAACTCTATCTCACCATCGTGTACCCAGAGATAGGTAGGCGTGCTGGCTTTGCCACTAATTACAATATGCTGAAAACCGGCGAACTTCAACTCAGGGCCAAAAAATCCGCCGGCATTGCTCGTTCCAAAGCCGCCTGTTTCAGGGGACTTGGCGGTGACCTGGAAACGTGACAGGGCCACATCGCAATGTCCGGTCAGCATGCCCGCACCGAAGATGAGCACATTATCCGGTGAAAGCGCATCAGTGCCGGGCGGGAGATGGTTGTACAACAGGTAGGCGTTCAGTCCGTCTCCTCCGAGGTAGCGGCGATGAAGTTCTTCCGGTATGTCCTTTACCGTGACCCGTTGGGAGCTGAGGTCTACGAAAGCTACACGGTTCATTGTGCTTCCCTGGTAAGAAGCCTCCCTCGAATCTTAGCCACGGTAGGCGTTACCCACGTGATCCGCCAAGCCTGTCCGCAGTATGGACAGACCGCCCGCGTCTCGCCCCAAGGGACAGACAACCGACCCTGGACGCAACGAAGGCAGCGCAGTTCATACGTCCCTTTTGCCATCTGCTGATTCGCGAAGTCTGCGTCAGTATTGTAGCGGCAATTGCCCACGCACTGTCAAGCGTATGTCTTGATTCACAACCTTGGCGACATCCCCATCGTCTCTTCTATTCTGCTGCGTACATATAAAAGCAAGTTGAGAAGAGATAGCAGCGTTTCACACTCGGTAGGACTACCAGGATCGGCATCAGATGATCTTATCCTTTGATTACACCTAAGGGTCTGGTTCTGCTAACCATCCTGGAAATGCCTGCGTTGTGGGCTACCTGAACCACAGAAGATACGTCTTTGTAAGCCTCGGAAGCCTCCTCGGCAAGGCCGGATATGCTGCCTGCTCGCACGGTAATGCCCCGGGCCTCCAGTTCTTTCAGTACGCTACTTCCCTTGAGGTGTTTCTTGGCCGCTGCTCGACTCTGGGCCCTGCCGGCACCATGGCACGTAGAGCCGAAAGTCTCCTTCATTGCCTGCTCGGTCCCCACCAGCACATACGAGACCCGGCCCATGTCCCCCGGAATGAGCACCGGCTGTCCTATACTTGCGTACTTTCGTGGAATATCGGGGTGGCCGGCGGGAAAGGCCCTGGTTGCTCCCTTCCGGTGGACGCAGAGGCGCTGCCTGGCACCGTTGACAGTGTGCTCCTCTATTTTGGCGATATTGTGAGCGACATCATAGACCAGTTCCAGGCCAATTTCTTGTTCGGACTTTCTCATTGCCTGGCAGAAGGCTTCTCTTGCCCAATGAGTGATACACTGGCGGTTGGTCCAGGCATAGTTGGCGGCACACTTCATGGCTGAGAGGTAAGCCTGCCCTTCAGGTGAATCTATGGGGCTGCAGGCAAGCTGCCGGTCGGGGACTTCGATATTGTATTTGTTCATCGCGCCGACCATCTTCTTGATGTAGTCGTCGGCAGTCTGGTGTCCCAGGCCGCGGGACCCGGTGTGGATGAGCAGTACTATCTGCCCCTTGCGGTCAATTCCCATAACGGCAGCGGTCTCCGGCTCATATATTTCGTCTACCACGGCTACTTCGAGAAAATGGTTGCCTGAACCCAGTGTTCCCAACTGAGGTGCGCCTCGTTGCTTGGCCCTATCGCTGACCTGGCTCGGGTCTGCACGTTCCATCTCGCCCCTTTCTTCAGTGGTGTCCAGGTCTTCCGGCCGACCGTATCCATTCTCGACAGCCCAGCGTGAGCCTTTGGCCAGAACCTGGTCGATCTGGCCGGAGTGCAGCCTGATTTTCCCCTTCGAGCCCAATCCCGACGGTACCTCTTGATATAAAGCGTCAACAAGCTGTTTTATCCTGGGTCTTACCTCGTCTTCACTGAGGTTTGTCCTTAGCAGGCGAACGCCGCAATTTATGTCAAAACCCACGCCCCCGGGGGAGACCACTCCGTCCTTGACTCTCGTGGCAGCTACCCCGCCTATGGGGAATCCATATCCCCAGTGAATATCGGGCATGGCCAAGGAGCTGCCAACGATGCCGGGGAGAAAGGCTACATTGGCTACCTGCTCGGGAGTCTGCTCCTCTTTTATCTGCCTGATCATATCCTCGTCGGCATAGATCAGCCCCGGCACCCGCATACCCTTTTTGTAGGTGGTTGGAATCCGCCATCGGTATGCGTCGATTTTCTCTAGAGACTCGTACCAGGATGCCATCTTTTCACCCCCTCAGATATCCACAATAACCTGGACGTAATTTCGCTCCTTGTCCACTTCCAGCATATGGTAGGTAGCAGACTTGACCTCAATCTTCAGCTGATGACGAGACGGGTCGTATTTCTCGCCATAACAGGTGGCGCTCAGTTTACCGTCTTCAAAGTGATCGATTTCGAATCTCTTGAACAGAATAGTCTCAGTGTCGAATAGATAAATGAGGCTGTTAAGCCATTCAAAGAGCAGCGCTTCAGGATTATCCTCCTGCAAGTGTAGCCTACGAGATTCAACCTCTCTTACCGCCCTGGGGTCCGTGATGATGGAGAACAAAGCATAGCCGGCGTTGGCGTAGGCTTCAGCCAGTGTGCTACCGTAAGCCCTAAAGCCGATGTCAGCAGTGTGTTCTATGAACTCAAATCTTTTCACTTTGTCCCGTGACCTTCACCGGCCAACCCCGTATATTCTAATTTTCTGTTTCCGGTTCAGGCCCTATTTATTACCACACTCCACCTGCTACTACAAATACTGTCCTAAAGGTACCTACGCAAGCTATGTGTGCGACAGCACCGTTCCAGAAGCCTTACCCTGGGCACTTGATGTAACTAAATGATACAAATATTGGCAACCAGAGAATATCCGTATGTTTACGCAATTGCTGCTGTCAATGCTGTTATTCATCGTTTGGTGTGGCTGGTTTCCCCCAAAATCAGCGAGCGGACTGCACTAAATGAGTAGGATTACGGATTAATCGCCGGAGCAGAATAGTGTTATTCTGCGTCGCGAAGTGTAATCATGGCGAAAACCGAGTATCCCTCTGAATACGAGACCGACGCGGTCCTCAAGGACGGCTCAAGAATCTTACTGAGACCGATTAAGAAGGAAGATGTCGGCAAGTGGCTGAGTTTCATGTCCCGCGTGGCCGAGTACGCAAAATATCTCCGCTTACACGGCGCGCCCAGGGAACTGACCGAAGAAGAGGCTGCCAGGTATTGTGACGTCGACTATCACAGCTCCTTTGCCTTCGTGGCTGAAGCTATCAGAAACCAAGAGAAGAATATTGTGGCGGTGGGAAGGTACTATAGACTCCTGCCCAGGAGCTCTGCGGAAGTGGCCTTTCTGGTTGAAGAACCGTTTCAGAACAAAGGTATCGGCACCAAGCTCATGGAGCAACTCGTTCACGCCGCACGGGGGAACGGCATTACTTCTTTTGAGGCTCATGTGCTGGCTGAAAACGAAGAAATGATGGAGGTATTCACCAACTATGGTTTTCATGTGGATCGGGAGTTTGAATATGGGGGATACCGGGTTAGCTTCCCCATTACCCGCACGCCCGAAGTAGTAGAAAAAGAAATGGAAAGAGAACGACAGGCAACCCGTGCTTCCCTGCGAGCAGTACTCTCGCCCCACTCGGTGGCTATAATTGGCGCGTCCAGGCAAGAGGGCAGCATCGGTCAACTGCTTCTGCAATGCATAATGGAGAGCCGGTTCACCGGCGTGGTCTACCCGGTTAACCCCGCAGCTGAATCGGTATTGACGGTAAAGGCTTATCCATCCGTTCTGAATATTGAAGATGAAATAGAGCTGGCCATTATTGCTGTGCCTGCACCGGCTGTCCCCAAGGTGGTTGAGGAATGTGGTCAAAAAGGTGTCCGCGCAATCGTAATCATCTCCGACGGATTTAGAGAAGTAGGCGATGAAGGAGCCGAGCGGGAGCAAAGGGTGCGAGATACGGCACTCGGTTACGGCATGCGTGTTGTGGGACCCAACTGTATGGGCGTAATCAACACAGACCCCGAAGTGAGGTTGAATGGCACCTTTTCCCGCACCTATGCGTCATCCGGCAGTATTGCCTTTTTGTCTCAGAGTGGAGCACTCGGCCTGGCCATGTTGGAGTACGCCAGTAGGATGAATATGGGGCTTTCTAACTTCGTAAGCATCGGAAACAGGGCAGATATTTCCTCCAATGATCTTCTGGATTACTGGCGGGATGACGAGGCAACCAGGGTCATTCTGCTCTACCTGGAGTCTTTCGGCAATCCGCGCAAGTTTGGCCGTATCGCCCAGAAGGTATCTGCACGGACACCTATTGTGGCGATCAAGGGAGGGCGAACTTCGGTTGGTTCGCGAGCCGCTGCCACCCACACCGGAGCTATGGCAGCCTCGACCACCGCCATAGAAGCCCTCTTTCGTCAGTCCGGAATCATCCCAGTCAATAATCTGGAAGAGTCTTTCCAGGTTGTTAGTCTGCTGGCCAACCAGCCGGTTCCCAAGGGAAACAGGATAGCTATACTCACGAATGGGGGTGGTCCTGGCATAATGGCTGCCGATGCTTGCGCCAGCCAGGGGTTGACTCTCCCTGAATTCTCTTCGAAGGTAGCAAGGCAGCTTAGATCGGTGAGTAAGAGGGATATCAGCATGAACAATCCGCTTGATCTCACGGCATCGGCCACAGAGAAGGAATTCAAGGAGGCTCTCCGCATACTGGCAAGCGACGAGGCAAATGATGCCGTTGTACTGATATCGATTCCCCCGATAATGGTTGAATCGCGGGCCATAAGAGACGTCGTACAGCAGGCAGCATCGTCTTTCCGGGAACAGGGCAAGCCTTTGATTGCCTGTTTCGTAGGGCAGTCGGAGGTTTGCAGCAGTGAGGAAGGCCCTGGAATACCGGTCTACACCTTCCCGGAGGAAGCCATATCAGCCCTGGCCCATGCTGTGAACTATGGGGCCTGGCTTACGAGGCCCAAAGGCAATGTCCCCCAGTTTTCGGATCTCCAGCGCAAAAAGGCTCGGAAGCTTGTTGAAAAGGTAATGACCAGTACTTCGAGGAGACCGTTCTGGCTTTCTATGGTAGAAGCGGGAGAATTACTGGGCTACTACGGCATACGGATGGTGAACACAAGATTTGCCGGCAGCGCTGACGAAGCCGCGGATAGAGCAGCGGACATCGGCCTTCCCGTCGCGGTTAAACTCGCCTCCGCCACCATTGCCCATAAGACTGAGGTAAATGGAATAGTCTTGAACCTGAAAACTAAGAAAGCCGTGAAGCAGGCTTTCCGCAACATCAAGGAAAGACTTTCCGCTGACAATCGCCAGGATGAAATGGATGGCGTAGTCGTCCAGGGGATGGTGGAAGAAGCGGTGGAAGTGATAGCCGGTATGACGGAAAACCCCACCTTCGGGCCGTTGCTCATGTTCGGGATAGGGGGAATCTATACTGAGCTCCTGCAGGACGTCTCCGTAAGACTGCATCCGCTGACCGACATGGAAGCGATGGATATGATCGATTCGCTGCGAATGTCGGCGTTGCTCAAGGGATGGCGAGGCATGCCATCGCGCGACGTTAGTGCACTACAGGATATGCTGCTTCGGCTTTCGGCCCTGGTTGAGGACATAGAGGAAATCACCGAGATTGATTTTAATCCGGTAATGGCTATGCCTGAAGGTGGAGGCTATTTTGTGGTCGATGCCAAGGTGAGGATGAAATAACCAGCCAAGTGAAGCAGTTATCCATAGTCGCTGATAACTGCCAGTCGGCCTTGGACGTTCTGGAGGAGCAGGCGGAATCGGAGCGGCACCCTGATCTACGCTTTGTTGGTGATCGTTTTTTCGTATTTTGCCTTAAGTAGGCCCATGTCTGCTTCAAATCTTCCTCTGGCTCTGGGGAATCTCATGGCGGCCGCTGGATGGGAAGTCTCTATGTATTCTATTCCCTCGAAGCGAGGAGTTTGCCAGGCGACGCGGCCCATCAGGACTATTATCTTAGGCTTGATATGCTTGATTTCAGATACTAGAGAAGGCATCCACCGCCTGATTTCATCGGCTGTCGGTTTGCGGTTTCCCGGTGTCGGCTCCTTGACCACTCCCGTCAGGTACAGTTTACTCCTGTCGATATCATTCTTATTCAAAACCTCATTCAAGTACTGTCCCGACCTGCCCACAAAAGGCCGCCCCTGCTTCACCTCCTCTTTACCAGGATTCTGACCTACAAGCATTATTTCTGCGTCTTCGGGTCCTTCCCCAAATCGTGGCGCATCTTGACTTGAGCTGTCCATTTGCAGGTTACACTCCATTCACTTCGACGTCACGCCATGTGGATACCTTATGGCGACGTTCTATTTGAATCGCAAGACAGGAATTGGTGGCGAGGGGTCGTCTTGCGGACCGGTCACCCGCGCCACCGGTTCCCATTCCGAGTGCTCTTTCACCTCACCACGTTGTCGCTCCACAAGTTCCTTAAGCTGGCGCCGCATAGCTTCGAAGGCCCGCCGCACAACTGTGGGAAGCGACTCCTCCCACTCTCCCTCAGTGGAAATGGCGTTGGCCACGAGTTCGTATCCCGGTGGGAAGGTAACATCTATGTGTACACGGTAAGGTTACCCGTCTGCCGGTGTTGGGGTGGCCTTTCGATAGCTACATGGCAACTGACCACATAGTCGAATACGTGCTCAAGCTTGGCCATCTTTTCCGCAATTAGATTCTCAATATCCCCAGTCTTCCCAACATCTCGGCAGGTAATCTCTGGCGGCACTTGCATAGGTGAACCTCCTTTGGTTCATCTCACAGGGCTTCACGGGGACAGTCCCTTGCCTTCATCATTCTTATTTCCTGCGTGCCATGATCGGAGATAGTTGCTGACCTCTTCATCAGTGAGATCATGCCAGTGGTGATAGAAGCTGGCGACCGCAAAAGGATAGGAATGGCTCACCACGATGCAGACCAAAGCATCGCACATAGGCTTGACCAATTCGTAGGCATTTCCTGAAGCCGCCGGGCTGGCGACCACAATTCTGGCCGCCTTCTGTCGGCCCACCGATTTGACGGCGGCAACCATGGTGAAGCCTGAAGCCAGACCATCGTCTATGACAATTGCGGTCTTGTCCGCTAACGAGATCCGTGGCAGTTTACTGCGGTAGAGAGCACTCCTGCGCTTGATCTCAGCCAGTAGTTCCTCTGCCTGGAACCCTATCTGACGCTGGCTTAAGCCCAGCTGGCTAACCAGCACGTCGTTTAGAAAGATGGTGCCGTCCTCGGCAACAGCGCCATAGCCAGCCTCGGGGTTTTGTGGAATGGGGATTTTGCGGGTAACCACGACATCAAGAGGAGCATTGAGACTTTGGGCGACTTCAACAGCAACCGGGACACCTCCTCGTGGGACTGCCAGGACAACAGTCTCGGCAGATTGATACGCCCTTAACCTTTCTGTCAGCTGCCTACCCGCATCAGTCCTATCCCGGAAACGAGGCCTTTCTTCATCCATCAGCTCATGTCTTCTATTGAGATAGGTGGCCGCTATCACGCCGAGCTAAATGCAGATTACTGCTTGTGCAGAGCTTGATACAATGCCACTGACACCTCGGGCGAAACAGAAGAGATCACCAGGGGCCTTCGCGGCATCGTCTTTTCGTATCTTATCATGTTGCCGTCTTCACCCAGAACAGCTCCGCCGACTTCCTCTATGATCACGGAGGTAATGGCAGTATCATATCCATGAAAGTGACGTGCAACCATCGCTCCTAGGCTGCCTTCGGCTACCCTGATATGAGCGTACGCCGCTGATCCATTGTCCGTCATGTCGAGGAAAAAACCAGCCTTTTTGAAAGCCGCATAGTCCTGCTCCGTCAGACGCTTAATCCGGCCGTAGCTCCTGGGCGGTTCCGTCGGCTCCAGCTTCCTGGCTTCTCCAAACAGTCCCTTCACTACAAAGCTCCCTATTCCCCTAATTGCGTAGTAAAGGCTGGACAGTTCCGGGAAGTATACCAGCCCACAGGTCATCCGTCTGCTCTCTTGATCGAGTATTCCAAGCATATGGGCATATTGGTTCCCACCCTCGAGGTAGCAGTCGGTACCATCAACCGGATCAATCACCAGTACGTAGCGATTGGAATTCCTGTCGAACAGTTCTTTCACGTCCGGTGGTACGTCTGCTATCTCCTCGCTACAAACCTCGATTTCCGGCAGCATGTGCAGTCCCTTGAGTAGCATGATTTCCTGGCATAGGCGGTCAACATTGGATACGGCGGTGCTGAGCTGGTACTCTTCTGGCTCTTTGTCTTCCCTGGTGACCTTTCCTTTGAGTCTTTTGGCGATGCAGCCACATTGGTAGAGACAGGTCGTCATTTCTGCACAGAAGACTGTCCAATCCATGTTGATAACCTCTATTAGCAGGGCGACAGTGGTTTCGCTGATTCGACTTCTTCTAAGAGCCTGTCGATAGGCTCCGAAGTATCCACCGCGACATGCTGGTCATCTGGCATCTCGGCCACCGGTTCGAATACGTTCTTCAGCGGTTCAACCAGAGCCTGGCGCGCATCCGATATTGAGCGCTGCTCCTGCCTGTGGGCCAGCCGCTTCTCAACTATTTCCTCATTGAGCGTGCATTCAATGACCAGAAAATCGGCGCCACTTCTTTCTGCCAGATCTTTTGCTTTCAGGCGCCTCTCGGCTTTCCCGAAGGAAGCATCCAGTATGACAGAGTCACCACTTCTCAGAATGTCTTTTGCCCTATCAAACATTTCGTCGTAGGTCTTACGAGTAAACTCCGGAGAATAGATACCAGCGCCGAAGTCCTCGAACCGGTGCTCGGTCAGAGGGATGCCTGCCAGTTGTTTCCGCGTGACATCGGACACTATGACCACCAGCCCCATTTTTCTAGCCAGCGCACGAGCCAAGGTGCTCTTACCGGTGCCCACCAGACCGCAGGTGATGACCAGAACGGGCTTCGCCCTTGTGTAGGACCAGGACAGATCGAAGTAGTCTTCTGCTTCCTTCGCTATGTGCTCCTTTTCGTCCATTTCAATGCCGGCATCGTCCAGCTTGAAACTGTTTACCTTACCCCTGACGTAGGCGCGGTAGCACTTGTAGAACTTGAGGACGTCTGACAATCCCTGGTCGCGGCTGGCCTGTACATAAGCGCTTACAAAATGGCGGGAGAGGTCAGCCCGTCCGGAATGGTCGAGATCCATGGCTAGGAACGCAACCTCGGAGGCGACATCGCCATACCTGAATCTGTCGTTGAATTCAATACAGTCGTATATGGAGATACCATTAGTGAAGCAGATGTGGGCAGCATGAAGGTCACCATGACAGTCTCGTATCTTCCCTTTATCTACACGGAGACCAAACAGGTCAGCTTTGTCACGGATGAAGTCGGTGGTGTAGAGTCTGATACAAGCGTATTTTTCCTGCGAGATCGTTCTACCGATATATTTCTCAGTCTGACTGAAGTTCTCCTGTGTGTTTTGCCTGATGACTTTGAGCCTGCCGAAGTTGCTGATGGTCTGGTTTGTCTGTGCTCGACTGTGAAAATCCACCAATTTCTCCGCCACTCTGGCTACCATTTCTGGCGATACTCCATTCTGAGCCAGGAGCACGTCCATCATTCTCTCCTGCGGAAGGCGCCTCATCTTGACTGCGTAGTCGATAGCCTTTCCCTTTCCTTCTACCATTATTTGCCTATTGTCACGGCTTATCGGCACTACCGCTAGATACACCTCTGGAGAAAGCCGGCGATTAAGCTCGACCTCCTTGTGACAGAAGACGCGCCTGTTCTCGATGGTGGTGTAGTCCAGGTAACCTAGGTTGACCCGCTTCTTCACTTTGTAGACGTAATTATCAGTGAGGAAAAGGAAAGACATCTGGGTCTGTACCAGTTCAATGTCTCCTGGCGGCTCCGGATAGGCGGCGGGATCAAGGAGTGCCTCAGCTACTTCAGATAACTGCGTCTTTGATTTTGTAGCCATCTATGTTCATTCCCTGTTTTGTGTGCTCTCTGTTATCGCCCAAACTTGTTGTTCAAATATAAGTGTGACTGAAGCTACTGCTGTCAGTGGGGGCAGCAGCCTTCCTCTCGGCATTTCCTGACCCCATTGTGAGGCAACTTCCCAAGATTTGTCAATTGAGAGTGCATGAGCGGGATTCTCCAATGGGGCGACTCCTCAATTACAGAACTCGGCAAATGGGGAATCAAAACAGGCTATTGACAAATCAGAAGGCGGGGTTTATATTTTAGGCAATTGAATATGGGAAAAGGCTGAGAACAGGACTAGTACAGCCTAAGGCGGAGTTC
>JBKHJJ010000023.1:0-14643 GCA_046538185.1 Dehalococcoidia bacterium | reverse complement strand
CGTAGGTACATTACTTATCAGATGACTGAGAAAGGCGGCACCCCCAGTTTGCTCGAGCCTGTTCTGCCGCATTAGCTCGTGACTCACTGTGATCTGGTTTATGACTTCGTTGCGTTGATACAGGGAGAGGCAGGCCTGGTAGATCATTCGATTTGTCTCGGAGAAAAAGTCCTCCACCCTGAGCGAAGGGGCAACCTTCAATACCGCATCGGGGTCAATTAACAGAGACCCGATCAGTGCTTCTTCGGCCTCAATGTCATGCGGCGGGGCTTTGTCTTCCGCCATGCCTAGTCCTGCTCCTCTTCGATAACCACGGTGATTTGCGGCTTAATGTCACCGGCCAACCTGATGGTCACTTCATGACTCCCTGCCTGGCGCAGAGGTTTTTCTATGTCCACTTTCTTCTTGTCAATAACTGAGCCCGTGACTCGACTCAATTCTTCGGCTATGTCCGCAGCGGTGACGGAGCCGAATAAGCGATCTCCGGCACCGGCCCGGGCCTTGAAACGAACCTCCGCTCCCTCGACTTGCTGAGCCAGTTCAGTCAGCTTGTCCTGGTCCATGAGTTCTTCTTTTTGTTCCTTCTGGAGCTTGGCCTCCGTTTCTTTGATTATCGCGGGGGTGGCCACCACAGCCAACCCCTGGGGCAGCAGGAAGTTCCTGGCAAAGCCTTTGCTCACGTCCCTTATCTCTCCCGCTCTCCCCTTCCCGGGGATGTCTTCCAACAAGACAACTTTCATAATACTCCTCGCTTCCACCTAATAATGGTATTTTAGCATTTCCCGAATTCTCTCGGTCAACTTGCTTGACTCGCTATCGCCTTCAATCCCGGACTACGACAACATACCGAACAAAGCCCATCATACTAATACGCATACATTGGCGATGCCTGATCTAGCCCCGGTGGAAATCCTGCCTAATCTTATCCAGCATTCCCGGCTGGAGGATATCCACCACAGTCATAGCCATTGCCTTGGCTGCGTCCAATAGACCTTCTTGTCCCGCTTCTGAGGCAGCCGCCGCTGCAAACTCCGGGGTGTGTATGAACACCTCTGAAGAGGCTATGGCTATCGTTGGATGTATGCTCGGCACCAACTGACTGACATTTCCCATATCCGTGCTGCCAAAGCCAAATTGAGGCTGAAACGGCTCCACATCGCGCCCCAGCGATGCCAGATTCCGGCTAAATAGCTGCGCCAGAGTTGCATTGTTTTTCATCGGGGCGTAAGCCTTGTCTCTCCACCTGTATTCCAATCTTGCTCCAGTAGCGGTAGATGCTCCTGCAAAACAGTTCAAAACCTTATTCTTCAACTCTTCAAGATAGTCATTGTCCGGGGCACGTACTAGAAAGACACCAGCGCTGTGAGCAGGCACTATGTTGGGTGCTTCACCTCCGTCAGTGATTATGCCGTGAACCCGCCCCCCCTCCTTCATATGCTGGCGCAACGAGTTTATGGAAGCGTAAGCCAGAATCATAGCTTCGAGCGCATTTATGCCTTCATAGGGCTGGGCAGCAGCGTGAGCTGGTTTGCCGAAAAACTCCACATCCAGAGTGCTACAGGCAAGTGCCTCGATAGTTACTATGTTCCGCACGTCGGGATGAACTATCATGGCCACATCCATCCCTTGAAAGGCTCCTGCTTTCGCCATATCTATCTTGCCCCCGAGACCCTCCTCGGCAGGAGTGCCGAGGACCACAATAGTGCCTCCTGACTGGTCAATTGTGGACTTACTAGCCACGCCAGCACCCACTGCCGAAGTACCAATTATGTTGTGCCCGCAGGCATGCCCTATTCCGGGCAAAGCATCGTATTCGGCAAGCAGGGCAATTCTTGGGCTGCCCCAGCCATACGTTGCTCGAAAGGCCGTGCTCAAGCCAGCAATGCCGCCTTCTACATTGAAACCATTGCCTTCGAGATAGCCCATAAGCCAGGCCGATGCTTTCTCTTCTTCCAGCCCCAACTCAGGGTTATCATGAATTTTCAGGCTCAGCTGGATGAGCTGCTGCCTTTGCAGTTCGACGGCCTCCTTTACCCTTCCCTTTTCCGTCTCCAATACTTGAACCTCTTGCCGATAGCCATTATACTGTGTAGTTGATTCAAATTTCTAGGCGATCACAAATGGAAAAGATTGCAGGCCAGCTTATGAGTGCTCCGATAAATGTGGCTCAGTTACTAAGAGAACCGGTGGGCTCTAGCCGAAGCTACAACATAGACGGGCTAATTGATGAGGAAGTCAAAGGCCCTGTAAAAGGTACCGTGAAGCTGATTCATACCAACCGGGGGGTCTTGGCCCAAGCCAAGCTGGCAGCCGATGTAAGGCTGATATGTAGCCGCTGCCTGGATAGTTTCTGGTGCCACCTGGCTTTCACTGTTGAGGAGGAATTCCTGACGACGATCGATCCGTCAAGCGGTGCACCCCTCTGTTTGGCTGATGAATCAGATGAGTTCACCATTGATGATAAGAATATACTTGACCTCAGCGAGCTAATACGCCAATATACGCTGCTGAACTTGCCGATGAAACCCCTGTGTCGTCCCAACTGTCCAGGAATGAAGGAGACCAATACATATGGCGCTACCTAAGAAGAAATACTCCAAATCACGCCAGGGAAAAAGGCGCAGCCATCTCAAACTGAGCCCGCCTGCCATGGATGAATGCCCGCACTGCCACAGCCCCAAGTCGCCTCACCGTGTTTGCCCCAACTGTGGCTGGTATGGCGATAGAGAGGCAATCGAGGTCAAGCCCTCCAAGAAAAAATAAGTCAGCATGGCCGAGTTCTCCAGGAGGGTGGCTTATGTTTTCCCAGGGCAGGGCTCCCAAAGCGTCGGCATGGGGTCGGATCTGTACGATAGCTATGCCTCCGCCAGGGCAGTCTTTCGTGAAGCCGATGCCTGTCTGGGTTTTTCTCTATCTCGCCTATGCTTTAAAGGTCCCGAAGAGGAATTAACGAAGACCCATAACGTCCAGCCAGCGATACTGGTTGCCAGCGTTGCCTGCCTTAGAGCACTGGAAGAGGCTGCTATACCCGACTTTCCTCATCCCGCTCTTGTTGCCGGCCACAGCCTAGGTGAATATGCCGCCCTGGTTGCTGCCCGGGTGTTGGGCCTCGCCGATGCTATTTCACTTGTCAGGGAGAGAGGTAGATTGATGTATGAAGCCGGGCTACGACAGCCTGGGGGCATGCTGGCTGTACTGGGGCTGCATCAAGAAACGGTCAAAGACATAAGCCTTCATACTGGAACGGAAATCTCCAACATAAACTGTCCCGGACAGATCGTGCTCAGTGGCGCCGCCCAGGCTCTGGCTGAGGCTAATAAACTAGCCAGAGAGAAAGGTGCACGGCTTATTCCTTTGAGGGTCAGCGGGGCTTTCCACTCTGCCCTGATGGAGCCGGTCCTGGCTGAATTCGGCATAATCGTCTCCAGCTTCAGGATTGAGCCACCAGTGATTCCTGTAGTATCCAATGTGACCGCTCGGCCGCTAGCCGACGCCGACTCCATAAGAAACGAACTGGTGCAGCAACTTCGCAATTGCATCCAGTGGCAGAGGTCAGTGGAATACATGGCATACAATGGCGTGGCTACCTTCTATGAGATAGGTCCGGGGAGAGTGCTCAGCGGTCTAATAAGACGAATCAACCCGGAACTCCAGACCTGCAATGTATCGGGAAACGAGGATATAGCACAGCTAGCGTTTAAAGGGAGGCCAGACAACTAATGGCTGGCAGCAGGCGAA
This sequence comes from Dehalococcoidia bacterium, assembly GCA_046538185.1. GTDB lineage: Bacteria > Chloroflexota > Dehalococcoidia > GIF9 > AB-539-J10 > RBG-13-51-36. The sequence continues at coordinate 10,905 of JBKHJJ010000023.1, read as the reverse complement.
AGGCAAGAATCATTGCTCTCCAGGCTCTTTATGAGCTGGATTGCACTAACCATAAGGCGGAAGAAGCCCTGGCCCATCTGACCGCCGAGAACAAGTTGCCTCAGCAGGTACTCAGTTTCGGTAGGGCACTTGTGGCAGGAGTACTCCAGAATGAATCTCAGCTTGATGCTCTTATCAAGAAATTCGCCTCTTCTTTTCCCACCGAACAGATGTCTATCATCGACAGGAACATTCTGCGCCTGGCCATTTACGAAATCCTATTTCAGGATAGAACTCTGCCTGACAGGACTCCACTCAAAGTAGCCATAAACGAGGCCATAGAGCTAGCCAAGGACTTTGGAACCGATTCTTCCCCCCGTTTAATCAACGGAGTATTGGGGTCAATAACCACCGAACGTAACGCACAACAGTGAATCTCGAGACAGGCATCCTGTCGCCGCAAAGCTTGCCTTTTTTGACTGGCTTTGTTATACTTCTCCGCTGTGTTCGAATCCGGGTTAAAGCCGAAAAGGTGACCACAGTATTCTTGTGGGGGCCACCTTTTTTTGTGGCCAATTCTGAAAGGCCGAGGTGAACTTGCGATGGAAGTGCTAACTCCTTACAAAGAAGCAACAGATGTGATACTGGAGGCCGGCGGCGAACCTCTCAAATTGTGCTACCAATGCGGACTTTGCACCGGTATTTGTCCCTGGAATCAGGTGCGCAGTTTTGTTGTTCGTCGCATCATGCATCAGGCTCAGCTCGGGGCAATCGATTTTGGCGGCGAGGACGTATGGACCTGCGTCACCTGTGGGGCCTGCGTTCAACGCTGCCCTCGTGGTGTGGAGATAATCGATATCATGAGGGCTATACGCCGAGCTGTAGCTAGCCTGGGTATTGGGGTCGTCCCCGATGCTCTCAGGATTTCGGCCAAGAACATCGCCGGGGTTGGTAACCCCCTTGGCGAGGCACCAGAAAAGCGGAATGACTGGGCGAAAGAACTCAAGGTCAAGGAGTTTGCTTCCGGCACTGACCTGCTGTATTTCCCGTGCTGTATTCCTTCCTACGACCCTGATGTAAAGACAGTGGCCCGGTCCACTGCTATTGTCTTTAACAAGCTGGGGCTTGACTACGGCCTGATAGGCACTGAGGCAAAATGCTGCGGCGAGTCTATTAGAAAAGCTGGGCATGAAGATACATTCCTCAGTCTGGCTCAAAACAATATTCAACTTTTCAATAGTAACGGGGTCAAGACCGTGGTAGCTTCTTCACCTCACTGCTACTACACTTTCAAGTACGAATACCCCGAGCTGGGGGGCCAATTTGAGGCAATGCATATCACCCAGTATTTGGCTTCGCTTATCGATCAAGGAAAACTGAAGTTTTCCAGAGAAGTGAAGAGGAAGGTGATCTATTCTGACCCGTGCTACTTAGGAAGGCACAGTGACATATATGATGAGCCGAGAAAAGTGTTGGAGAGTATCCCGGGGGTGGAACTGATGGAGTTCCCTGACTCTCGTGAGGATGCTCTTTGTTGTGGGGGCGGGGGCGGCAGAATCTGGATGGATACACCGAAAGGGGAAAGGTTCTCTGACATAAGGGTGGAGCAAGCTGTCGAAAAAGGTGCTGAAATCATAGCAGTGGCGTGTCCTTACTGTTTCCTCAACTATAGGGACAGCGTGCTCTCCATGGGCAAGGCAGAGACCGTGCAGGTTAAAGATATAATTGAGCTTGTTGCTGAGGCAATGTCGGAGGAATGAAATGGAAGAGATAAGGATCGGCGTCTATGTTTGTCATTGCGGAGTGAATATTGCGGCGACACTCGATGTGGAAGAAGTAGCAAAGTACGCAGGGACGTTACCCGAAGTGGTGCTGTCCCGTAATTACGTGTTCATGTGTTCCGACCCGGGACAAGACCTCATCAGAAAAGACATTAAGGAACATAACCTCAATCGCGTCATAGTCGCCTCTTGCTCCCCGAGGTTACACGAGGTGACCTTCCGGCGTGTGTGCGAGAGCGCCGGGCTAAATCGTTATCTATTCGAAATGGTAAACATAAGGGAGCAATGCTCCTGGACAAATTCGGACAAGAAAGCCAATACCGAGAAGGCCAAGGCTCTGGTTGGTGCCGCGGTGAGACGCGTTCACTACCAGGAAGCCTTAGAAGTCAAGGAGGCTCCTTATAACCCGAATACTCTGGTCGTAGGCGGGGGAATCGCCGGAATCCAAGCTGCGTTGGAGATTGCCAACTCTGAGCACAAAGTCTACTTGGTGGAGAAGGATCCCTCCATCGGCGGCCACATGATCCAGCTTGACAAGACCTTCCCTACCCTGGACTGCTCTCAATGTATTCTTACTCCCAAGATGAGTGAGGCAGGCTCGCATCCCTATATCGAGCTGTTAGCCTATAGCGAGGTGGAGGAAGTCTCAGGCTTCGTGGGAAATTTCAAGGCCAAAATAAGGAAGAAGGCGAGATATGTGGACGAGGACAAGTGTACCGGCTGCGGTGTGTGTATGCAGAAATGCCCCTATAAGACAGATAGCGAATTCGAACTGGGCCTTGCAAAGAGGAAAGCTGCCTATATTCCCTTTCCTCAAGCTATCCCTAACGTTGCCACCATTGACCCAGAAGTGTGTATCTATATTAAGTCAGGCGGAGAGAAATGCGGAGCTTGCATCAAGTTCTGCGAATCCAAAGCCATAGATTTTGACCAAAAAGACGAGTTTATTGAAGTAGAAATGGGGTCAATTATTTTGACCACCGGCTACAGCCTTATGGACCCCAAACTCATCCCTCAGTATGGTTACGGGAAATTTGATGGCGTTATGACCGGACTGGAGTTTGAGAGGATGGTAAGCCCCACAGGACCTACTGGAGGGAAGATTCACCTCAAGGACGGTAGAGAGCCAGAGGGTGTAGCCATCATTCATTGTGTCGGCAGTCGAGACAAGAACTATCATGAGTATTGCTCCCGTGTTTGCTGTATGTATGCCCTTAAACAGGCAAATTACATTAAGGAAGAGCTGCCAAACACAGACGTCTACCAGCTTTATATTGATATGCGGTGCTTTGGAGACGGATATGAGGAATTTTATAAGCGTCTGTCCGAAGAAGGAGTCAACTTTGTTCGGGGCAAGGTGGCCAAGGTCACCGATCAGGCCATAACTGACGAGGAAAAAGACAGACTCATCGTGGTTGCCGAGGATACACTTCTAGGGAGCATAATCCGTATCCCCGTAGACATGGTTATTCTGTGTAATGCTCTAGAGCCTCAAGCCGATGCTGGACAAGTGGCGAGTCTATTTACCATAAACCAGAAGGCGACGGGATTCTTCTTGGAGAGGCATCCCAAACTGGACCCGGTAGCTACACCTACCGAGGGGGTTTTCGTTGCCGGTTGTTGCCAGAGTCCCAAGGACATTCCCGATACCGTAGCCCAAGCTTCAGCAGCGGCGGCAAGGGTTCTAGCAATGATTAGTCAAGGTAGAATCACACTCGAGGCTGCCGTCTCGGTAGTTGACGAAGAGAAATGCGCCGGCTGTAAGACATGCCTTGCCCTCTGTCCTTTCAGTGCCATTTCCTATGATGAAGAAAAGGAAGTCTGCCGAATCAACGAGGCCTTGTGCAAAGGCTGCGGCGTTTGTGCCGGCGCGTGTCCCAGCGGAGCGATAACTGCAAGACAGTTTACTAATGAGCAGATTTTCGCCCAGGTAGAAGGAGTGCTGGTATGAGCATGAGCTAGCATGGAGCTTGGCAAATGTTTCGAATCATTAGTAAACAGACTTTAGCCAGCAAAATTCATCTATTCAAGATTGAAGCGCCGGCGGTTGCCAGGAAAGCACAGCCAGGGCAGTTCGTTGTGGTCAGAGTTGATGAAAAGGGTGAGCGCATTCCCCTGACAATTGCTGACTGGGATGAGAAGGAAGGCAGTGTCAGCATGGTGTTTATGGAAGTCGGAGCGACAACCTTCCGACTGGGGCAGCTCAATGCGGGAGATTACATTGCTGACTTCGTTGGCCCCCTCGGCGTACCTTCGGACATTGACCAGTTTGGCACTATGGTGTGCGTAGCGGGAGGGGTTGGTGTTGCAGTAATAACGCCTATTGCCAAGGCGCTTAAGCAAAAGGGAAACAATGTCATCTCCATCTTGGGGGCACGCAGCAAGGACTTACTCTTCTGGGAAGACAAGCTGCGTGATGCCAGTCATCGGCTAATAGTCACCACGGACGACGGGACGTATGGTCGCAAAGGGGTAGTAACCGAGCCACTGAAGGAGTTGCTGGAGAGCGGGGAGAAGATTGACCGAGTCATTGCCATTGGACCGACCGTCATGATGAAGTTCTGCGCCAAGACTACCGAGCCTTTCGGCGTGAAGACCATTGTGAGTCTGAACCCGATAATGGTCGACGGTACCGGGATGTGCGGCTGCTGCCGGGTATCGGTCGGTGGCACAACCAAGTTCGCCTGCGTCGATGGTCCGGATTTTGATGGACACCAGGTAGATTGGGACTTGCTCGCGGCCAGGCAGCGTACTTATCTTGATGAGGAAAAACGCTCTTTTGAGCGGTGGCAGGCCGAGATGGCCAAGCCTTGTTGAGGGGAGGACTAACCACGGCATATGGCTAAGGTGAATCTCAACAGGGAGCCGATGGCGAAACAGGATCCCAAGGTCAGGGGTAAGAACTTCAACCAAGTTGCCCTGGGCTACACCGCTGAGCAAGCCAAAGCCGAGGCAAGCCGTTGTCTCCAGTGTCCTACACATCCCTGTACTGAAGGCTGCCCGGTGGAGATAGATATTCCCGGTTTTATCCAAGCTATCCTTGACGATAATATGCCCGAAGCGGTGAGGATACTCAAGGATAAGAATAGCCTGCCCGGCATCTGCGGGCGGGTCTGTCCGCAAGAGACACAATGTGAACAAGTATGCTCGCTGGCCAAGAAGAAAGCACCTATTGCCATCGGACGCCTGGAGCGCTACGTGGCTGATTGGGAGCGGGCCAATAGCGGGGCGCTCAACCCCGTGACTGGCCCACCCAGACCGAGCGGCAAGCGGGTGGCGGTAATCGGTTCGGGACCGGCTGGACTGGTTGCTGCTGCTGATTTAGCCAAGCTCGGCCACAGCGTTACCCTTTTTGAGGCATTGCATGTGGCTGGTGGAGTACTGATGTACGGCATCCCAGAATTCAGACTGCCCAAGGAGATTGTGCAGGCTGAGGTTGCCTACGTCGCCTCCCTAGGAGTTAAGATTGAGCTGGATTCGGTAGTGGGGAAGGTGGTGACGCTGGACGAACTGCTGGCGAACGGCTACGATGCCATATTCCTGGGTACTGGCGCCGGAGCCCCCATGTTTATGGATATTCCCGGTGAGAATCTAAACGGCATATATTCAGCGAACGAGTTCCTGACGCGGGTCAATCTGATGAAGGCGTATATGTTCCCTGAATATGATACACCCGTGTTGGTGAGCAGAAGAGTGGCGGTGATCGGTGGCGGTAATGTGGCCATGGACTCCGCAAGGTGTGCCCTCAGGCTCGGTGCCGACGCAGTCTATATCGTCTACCGCCGCTCAGAGGTGGAGATGCCCGCCCGCCGCGAGGAAGTTGAGAATGCCCAGGAGGAGGGAATACAGTTCAAGTTGCTGACCAACCCTAAGAGATATGTCGGGAATGAATCCAACTGGGTAGTTGGCATAGAGTGTTACGAAATGGAGTTGGGGGAGCCCGACGAAAGCGGTCGGAGGCGCCCCGTAGCCAAGGCGGGAAGTGAGTTTGTCCTAGACGTGGACATGGTAGTAGCCGCCCTGGGCACGCGTCCTAATCCACTTCTCGCTCAAACCACTCCTGATTTGAAGACAACCAGGTGGGGTACTATAGAAGCCGACGATACTGCTGGCAAGACAAAGAAGGACAAGGTCTGGGCCGGCGGCGATATAGTGACCGGTGCCGCCACGGTAATAAGCGCTATGGGGGCTGCCCGCCGCGCAGCAAGGGACATGGACGAGTACTTGAGGGGTTAGTGTCGAATAGTTTACAGTATAGACAACTACAGGCACAGAAATTACTAGGATCGCATTACCTGTCCATGTTATTGACATAACAAATAAGGGTCAACTGGCCCTTTCGGGAGGATAGGTGGACAACTTTGAACCAAAGATAGTAGCTTTTTTCTGTAAGTGGTGCTGCCTTCCCTTAGGGAGCTGTTTCCATGCGCCACTTCACTGATGAGCAAGTTCTCGCTCAAGTAGAAGCTTCACCTGGGCAAAAGAATTGGGGTTGAGGTTATTAAATGTCTAGTACTATGGTAGCGAAGTGATATTCCGCGGCTCCTACTGCGGCAAGAGCATGCGGAGGGAATGAATGATAATAAGAGAGGTATCTCCGATAACCATATGCAATGAGCTATGCTCCCGGTGTTTGGTCTGTTCATCAGCCTGCCCTTTTGAGGCTATTTCTCTAGATCAAGACCAAGTGGTGATAGACATGGAGAAGTGCACACTATGTGGGATCTGTGCCAGTATATGTCCCGCGGGTGCCATAACGCCATACTACTACGGCTACAATACACTGATTGAGGAGGTGGACGCAAAGAAGACGTCGGATACTGCAAGCCTTGTGGTGGCATGCCGCGGTAGCACTAGCCCTGATTATCAACTACTGAAGACCCTTGACGAGCTGAACGTGGAGAGCCCAATCTTGATCAGAGTCCCCTGTGTCGGACGCTTGCCTTCGATATTTTATCTTGCTGCCCTATCTAGGGGCATCAAGCGAATTGTCGCCATTCAATGCAGCCAGGACTTCTGCCGCTTCAATAAAGGCAGTACGATGAACCAGCGACGTGTAGCAATGTTGCGAAGTCTATTTAGCTCCTTTGGTTACGGGAATGAGACCATCACGATTATTGAAAAGGCAAACCAAATAGGATACGACACGGCGAAGTGTGTTGGCTGTGATAAGTGTCTCTATACATGCTCTTACGAGGCGCTGGAAGCACAGCCACTGGCTACACCCGAGATAGACTATGGAAAGTGTACCGGTTGCGGTGCCTGCGCCGTTGTCTGCCCCCAGCTGGCACTCGAGATAGATGGTTATGAATGCGTACGCGTGGCGGAGCTAATTATGAGCTATAGCGACCGCATAATAAAGACGGCTGCGGGGTCGCCGGCGATACTGGTATTTTGCTGCCAGTGGGCAGAATTTACCAACCTTGACAAAAACGAGACTGGCTTCATTAGACCTAACGTTGCCCTCCTTGAAATACCCTGTTTCAGCAAGCTCGACCCGATAAATGTCTTCCAGGCCTTCCACTATGGTTTCGAGGGCGTGCTTGTTGTTGCTTGCTCTGATGACTACTGTAAGTCCAAAGAGTCAAGGGGAGCAGCCGAGGACAATATCAAAGTCCTTACGAGTGGCCTGAGGATGATGGGAGTTGAGAACAGGTTCAAGGTACATAAGACTTCACCGAAGAACTTGGGGGACTTCAACTATCAACTCGATTCCTTCACCAATGCAGTCTCGGCGTTGAAAGGAGAGTAGAAACTCAGCCATGAACAGGATAGTAGTAAAAAAAGAACTAGCGCCCAAGATAAAACTCATGGAGTTCGAGAATCCCGATATTGCCGCCAGGGCCAGGCCAGGGCAATTCGTCGTCATACAGATGGGCGAAAAAGGGGAGAGATTCCCTCTTACCATCAGCGGTACCGACCTGGACAAGGGTACGGTGAGACTGATATTCAATGAAGTAGGTAAGAGTTCACGAAGACTGGGAACACTCAGCGAAGGGGAGGACATCGACAACGTAACTGGTCCACTGGGAAACCCAACGGAGATTGAGAAGTTTGGTACTGTTCTCTGCTTGGGAGGTGGAGTAATGATTGGCCCCATGGCCTACGAGGTAGCTGCCTTCAAGGAGGCAGGCAACAGATTAATCACTGTGATCGGTGCCAGAAACAAGGAACTTCTCATTCTCAAAGCTGAGATGAAAGCTCTGAGCGACGGTTTTTACATGTCCACAGATGATGGCTCAGAGGGATACACAGGACTGGACTTTCTCCGGGAGATCTTTGAGAGGGAGAAGATTGACCGTGTCATTGCCATGAGTGCGGCCACTGCTACACTGAGGGCTCTATGCGAACTCACCAAAACATATGGCATAAAGACAATTGTATCGCTAACCCCCATTATGCTGGACGGGACCGGGATGTGTGGTGTTTGCCGGGCCTCCATAGGCGGAGAGATTAAGTTCACCTGTGTGGATGGGCCAGAGTTTGATGGACATCTGGTAGACTGGGATGAACTTGAATCACGAAAAAGAGCCTATTCCCACGAAGAGAGAGTCAGCGCCCTTTGTGATGAACATGTCGGAAGGGATTTCGTCTCACTTTCAGGCAGGAAGTAAGAATAGCCATGGCTGAGAAATTGAAGTTGAACCGTACTCCTATGAGTAAGCAACCTCCGGAGGTTCGCAGGCGAAATCCTCACGAAGTGGCACACGGCTACACCTATGAACAGGCGGTTGAGGAAGCAAAACGTTGCATTCAATGTAAGAAGCCCGGGTGTGTCCCTGACTGCCCTGTTAACGTAGATATCCCGAGTTTTGTTAGAGCTATAGCCGAGGGGGACTTGCCCACGGCGGCTAAGATTGTCTATAACACCAACAGCCTTCCTGCCATCTGTGGTCGGGTCTGCCCGCAGGAGACACAGTGTGAAAAAAACTGTGCCCTAGGGAAGAAGGGCGAGCCCGTATCCATAGGTAGGCTGGAAAGGTTTATCTCTGACTGGGCACGAGAGAACCAGGAGGAATCGGGTGTATTCAAGATTGACCTGCCCAAAGCTACGGGCAAGAAGGTGGCCATTATTGGGTCAGGGCCAGCCGGGCTCACCTGCGCGGCTGACTTAGCTAAGGCCGGACATAAGGTCATCATGTATGAGGCTCTGCACCTCCCGGGAGGTGTAACTATTTATGGAATACCGGAATTCAGGCTGCCCAAGAACATTGTCCAGGCGGAGGTCGACTACTTGACCAGCATACTGGGTGTGGAACTAAAGCTCAACCAGGTGATCGGAAGGTCAGCGACTCTTGATGAGCTATTGGCCGATGGCTACCATGCGGCATTTCTTGGTATTGGCTCCGGCGCACCAATGTTCCTCAATATACCGGGTGAGAACTCAAAGATGGTTTACTCGGCAAATGAGTTTCTGGTCCGACTTAATCTCATGAAAGCCTACCTCTTCCCCGAATATGACACGCCTGTGAAGGTCGGCAAGAAGGTCGCTGTCGTTGGCGCCGGTAATGTCGCCATGGACGCGGCCAGGTGGGCATTGAGAATGGGCGCCGACGACGTCTACATTGTCTATCGTCGCACTGAAGCTGAAATGCCAGCCAGGCTGGAAGAAAGGGAGAATGCCAAGGAGGAAGGGGTCGTCTTCAAACTACTAACCCTGCCTGTGCGGATAGTCCCTGATGCCCACGGCTCGGTGAAAGCTATGGAGTGTGTTGAGATGGAACTGGGCGAACCGGATGATAGTGGCAGGAGACGTCCGGTAGAAAAGCCGGGGAGTGAGTTTTCTATGGACATTGATACTTTCATCCCGGCATTGGGAACACGGCCTAACCCCCTTCTGCCCAGGCGCACACCAGGATTAGAGACGACCAGGCATGGCACTGTCGTCGCTGATGAGAGAGGCAGAACTTCCAGGACAGGAGTCTGGGCTGGTGGGGACATAGTGACTGGCGCTGCTACTGTTATAAGCGCCATGGGGGCCGGTAAACGGGCAGCCGCAGATGTTGATGAGTATTTGAGAGAAAATTGACATTCTTCGATAAGTATGCTATCAGTTATCAGTTTTGTTGACCTGATAAGCAGAAGCGGACTTGAACTGCCCCCTCCCCTCAATTGAGAGAATAGATGGAGGACTTCGAACCAAAAATAGTAGCTTTTTTCTGTAACTGGTGCTCTTACGCCGGTGCTGACCTGGCTGGCACTTCAAGAGTGCAGTATCCTCCCAACGTAAGGATAATCAGAGTGATGTGCAGCGGCAGGGTGAATGAACTGCTGACGCTTAGGGCAATTACCGCTGGTGCTGATGGCGTTCTGGTCTCTGGCTGCCACCCAGGAGACTGCCATTACTTGAAGGGCAACTTGAGCGCCATGAGAAGAATCAGAGCTATGAAGCCTTTCCTTGGAGCCATGGGAATTGAACCCGACAGGCTCAAGCTGGAATGGATCTCAGCATCTGAGGGACATAAGGTGACTGAGACCGTCAAGGGCTTCACGGAAGAAATGAAGCAGCTTGGACCGAGCCAGTTCAGACGGAGGCCTGAGGCAAATTAGTCTTCACGCTTGCGGTGAGCCAGATAGCTAGGCTCTGTGGCCCCTGAGGACATCACAGAAGCATAAGAGCAAATAGTAAAGGAGGCACAATATGGCTAAAGTAGCGATTACGGTTAACGGGGCAGATGAACGGAGTATCTTCCCTACTTTTGTTCTCGGCTCCGCGGCAGTGGCGGGTGGCGACGATGTGGTGCTGTTTTTCGAGCCCGATGGAGCACCGGCCCTGGTAAAGGGAGCACTGGAGAATATTAATTCGCAAGCCAAGGGCTGGTCTGACCTAATGGGACTGCTTGAAGGCTTTCAGATTCTGGGAGGCAGGATAATGCTCTGTGAGCTGGCATTCGGAGTCAAGGGTATTAAGCGAGAAGACTTAAGAGAGGGAGTGGAAGTCGTGGATGCGCCCACATTTCTCGATGAAGCCAGGGATGCGCAGCTCACTTTCTCCTTCTAAGCACTACCAAGAAGAAGACAAGGACAGGAAATTAAGGCAACTCAAAGCTAAAGGAGGTTCAAATGGCGACACATAATCTAGACTACAAGGGACTCAAATGCCCCGAGCCGGTGCTCAAATTGGCTGTTTATGCCAAACAAAATG
>JBKHJJ010000022.1:0-14686 GCA_046538185.1 Dehalococcoidia bacterium | reverse complement strand
GGCATACCCTGTGTGTGGCAACAGATTATCGATCGACTTGCCAGGATAGGGCAGCTTGATAAATTGGATGGGCTGGTGGCACCGAAGAACTGGAGCGTGAGTCTTACGTCAGGGCCACCGGTGAAAAGGCTTTCTTGAATGTCACTGTGCGTGAGAGAGGTAGTTCTTGATGGACGCATAGCCGCACGTGTCAGATAAACAAATCATCTAGGAGGTAAAAATGAATGCACAAGTCCGAAAACCTTTTGAGGAAGTTCTAGGATACCTTGAAGGTAGAAAGAAGATATTCCTTATGGGTTGTGGGGGGTGCGCTACAATCTTTCATACGGGTGGCATAAGGGAAGTAGATGAAATGGCAGAGAAACTAACGAAAGAAGGGAAGGAGATAGTAGGTAAAATCGGATTGCCTTTTGCGGTATTCGCCTGCTACCTCCCTATGTCCTCTATGTTTCTGAAGGAACACAGGGACGAGATAGAGGAGTGCGATGCCATCTTAATGCAAAGTTGCGGGGACGGTGCGCAAGCGGTGCGCGGATATCTGGAGGAGGAAATGGGCATTGTAAAGCCTATGTACCCATCAAACAATGCTCTCGGGTTTTCAAGCGGAGGGCCAAGCAAGTTCAAGGAGGAATGCCAGGCATGCGGGGAATGTGAGTTGGGGAGAACCGCTGGGATTTGTCCGCTGGTACAATGTCCCAAAGGGTTGCTGAATGGTCCCTGTGGAGGAACAACTACGGATGGAAAGTGTGAAGTGGAACCTACAAGAGATTGTGCTTGGGTCATGATATACAAGAGACTGCAGCAACTTGGCGAACTCGGCGACCTGTCGACTATACAAGAGCCGCATGATTGGAGCAAAGCGGTAAGGCCACGCAGCTTAGAAGTTGAAGCCATCGACCTACTACAGGAACTGAAGGGAACAAAGAAGGTCTTAGAGGCGCTAGGCGTGTAGCAAATAGCAGGACTAGGAGGAACACATGAAAACGAAAGGCAATCTAGAGCGGGTGCTAGAGGCGGGACAATTTGCAGTGACAGGCGAACTAGGTCCACCGCAGAGTGCTGACCCAGAGGTAATAAGGAGAAAGGCAAGAATCCTCAAGGGCAATATCGACGCTGCTAATGTCACTGACGGGCAGACTGCAGTAGTGCGGATGGCGTCATGGGCAGCTTGTCTCATAGCTAAGGAGGAAGGCTTGGACCCTATCGTGCAGATGACCTGCCGTGACCGCAATCGCATTGCTCTTCAGATGGACGTGCTGGGTATAGCAGCACTGGGCATGAACAATATGCTGTGTCTGACCGGCGACCACCAGAAGTTCGGGAATCACCCTATGGCCAAAGGTGTCTATGATCTTGATTCTATTCAGTTTGTTAAGATGGTGAAGGATATGCGGGATGAGAGGAAATTCCAGTGTGGCGAAGAGATGGAAGTTGAGCCGCGTCTCTTCATCGGGGCTGCTGCTAATCCCTTCGCCGACCCTGCTGAGTTCAGGGTGGTACGCCTAGGGAAGAAAGTGGCCGCGGGGGCGGATTTCATTCAGACCCAGCTTGTTTACAACGTGGACAAATTTGCGGAATGGATGAAGAAGGTACGGGACAGGGGATTACATGAGAGAGTGAAGATATTGGCCGGTGTCGGTCCCATAAAGTCGGTTGGTGCTGCCAAGTATATGAAAACCAGAGTTCCTGGGATGGATGTGCCTGACAGCGTCGTTGTGCGGCTTCAAGGAGTACCTAAGGAGGAGGTGGCGAGGGAAGGCATCAAGCTTTGCGTTGACATTATTGAGCAGGTGCGCGAAATTGAGGGGGTGACTGGCATCCACGTCATGGCTATTGAGTGGGAGGAAGCCGTGCCTGAGATACTGAGAGCGGCGGGTCTCTTGCCGCGCCCCAAGTTTGGCACATAATGAAGAAGCATAATTCTTCGTCAACTAGTCCTTGGGATCAGGGTTTTGACCTCTCTTACAAGCTGGCTCGTGAGCAATTAGCCAAAATCAGCGATGTAGAGGAGCAGTGTCGCAGGAGCGGAGCCAGATACCTGGCGCCTAACGAGGTAACTCTGGATTATCTCCGCCAGCCGTACCGCATTTTGCTTCCGGATGCTGGGATTGTGCCGGAAGATGGGCACGTCGAAGTTCCATTGAAGGACAGGATCCTGATATTGCACTATTTTACTTCGGCGAAAGGGACGCCGGCTACTGGCATATTGATTACCTATAAACAAGTGCCCGGTGGTGTCAGTTATTTCTCGGCGTTTTACAAAAGGACGATAATGCCTTTGGTGAAACACTTCGGCACGAAGCCTGAGGTGCTGAAAGGTATATCAGCGAAATTCGGTGGCTACGAGACAGACCGCGGGGATGAATCTGTGACCATCAACGCCTTCCCTCATGTGCCTGTAACGTTAGTGCTATGGAAGGGTGATGACGAGGTTGCTCCCAATGGGACCATTCTGTTCGATGCTAACGTTTCGGATTATCTTTCCACTGAGGATGTGGCTGTCCTTAGCGAAACTATCGTCTGGAAGATAGTCAAGAGTATTCCGCCTACCTAGGCGAATAACTGCCTGGCTATCTCTTAGCAGAAATCAGGTGGTCTTAAGGTTCCTATTTGTGCTGAGCCTTGTATTTATGATATAGTCCAAACCTCGGTGTTGCTCTGTGGAACTAGATCAACCTGATGTTTTGGAACCAACTATCTCTAGAGTCAGACTCTTTCAGTTTTACCTATCCGGATCAAGGTGGCGTAAATAGCGTTCTTTAAGGAAGGAACGGACCAATGGCTGAAGACAACACCATTACAATAAGCATCGATGGCAGGGACGTACAGGCCAGGCAGGGACAGACAATACTGGAAGCTGCCAGAAGCGCAGGAATATATATACCGAGCCTGTGCTACTATCCAGGCCTTAAACCTCTCCCTCAGGTAATCCCTGACGAAGCTTGTCAGCTTTGTGTAGTGGAAGCAAATGGTAAGCTGATCCTTTCCTGTGTCACTCCCATCTCTGCCAAAGTGGTGGTCAAGACAGACACGCCAAGGGTGCGTGAGGTACAGCAGAAGAACCTGCTTTCCATTCTGGCTAGACAACCTGCCGATATCTGCTTGGAGAGGGGCGATTGTGAACTTCAGCAAGCCATCGATCATATTGGTCTAAGGGAGATACCTATTCATGTCCCCAGGTCTTTAGCCACTTTGGAAGATAATCCCTTCTTTGCCCGCGATTCCAGTTTTTGCATTTTATGCAATCGCTGCCTTCGGGTATGTGACGAGATAAGGGGACTTGGTGTGATTGAGACTGCCTTTCCTTGTCAGGTCGCTTGTCCTGCCGGCATAGACGTTCCCCGCTATATTCGTCTTGTTGCAAGGGGCAAACCAAGCGCAGCCTTGGCAGTAATAAGGGAAAAGGTTCCTTTTCCGGGTGTGCTGGGTAGGGTATGCGCCGCGCCATGCCAGGAGGAATGCCGACGTGGCTGTGATGTAGATAAACCGTTACACATAAGAATGCTAAAGCGTTTTGCCGCTGATAAAGGTGATGATAGCTGGAAGCAGCAGACCAAATCTCTTCCAGCGACGGGAAAGAGTGTAGCAATAGTGGGGGCAGGGCCGGCCGGGCTCACCTGAGCTTATTATCTGGCAAAGCTGGGGCACAAGGTAACTGTGTTCGAAGCTCTTTCGGAGCCGGGGGGGATGATGAGAGTAGGTATTCCCGAATATCGCCTCCCACGAAACGTACTGCGCGACGAAATCAGAGAAATCGAGACGGCGGGTGTGGAAATCAGGGTGAACAGCCGAATTGCATCGCTGGATTCCCTGTTTGCGGATGGATATCAGACCGTATTCCTTGCTATAGGTGCCCATGAAGAGATGGCCTTGAATATTGAAGGAGAGAATCTGACTGGCGTGATTGGCTGTGTGGAATTCCTGCGACGGTTCAATCTTGGAGAAAGGATAGAGATAGGAAACAGGGTAGGTGTGATTGGGGGAGGAAACGTTGCTATTGATTCTGCCCGTGCCGCTTTGCGGCTAGGTGCCAAAACGGTAACCATTTTCTACCGCAGGACAAAAAACGAGATGCCAGCTCAAACGGAGGAGGTAGACCAGGCGTTGGAGGAAGGAATCGAGATTGTCTTCTTGGTCGCCCCTTCAAGGGTTCGAAAGCCGCACGGTAGCTTAGAATTGGAACTGGTGCGCATGGAACTAGGGGAGCCAGATTCTAGTGGGAGACGCCGTCCCATCCCCATTGAAGGGAGTGAGTTTTTTGCCAGACTTGATACCCTGATTGCTGCCATCGGCGAACGACCTGATGTCCCAGCAGAGTTTCAGGTTCAGTTGGGACGAGGAAACGTATTGCAGATCAACGAAGACCTCAGCACTAGTCGAGACGGCGTTTTTGCTGGTGGTGACTGTGTGACCGGGCCGGCCTTGGTTATCAATGCTATCGCGGCAGGGAGAAGGGCGGCCCAGTCGATAGACCGCTACCTTGGCGGAAGGGGAGATATCATAGAGCACTTGGTGCCTGTGGAGGAAGGAATAACTT
Source organism: Dehalococcoidia bacterium (assembly GCA_046538185.1). Taxonomy (GTDB): domain Bacteria; phylum Chloroflexota; class Dehalococcoidia; order GIF9; family AB-539-J10; genus RBG-13-51-36. The sequence goes on along the minus strand of JBKHJJ010000022.1, from coordinate 10,149 downwards.
GGTCGAAAGATGTGAGTCAGGGGGAGAGGCTGGCTAAGGTATCCTACGTTCCGCCGGAAGCGCGGGTCAAGGGCCTTGCCGAGGTGGAGTACGGCTTGAACTGGGAGATGGCGATAGCCGAAGCTCAACGTTGCCTTCAGTGTCATGTTATTGCTCCAGTGGGAGGAAGAACACTTCGCGAAGCTGGCTGCAAGTTTTGTGGTGCCTGTGTTGATTCCTGTCCTACGGGCGCTCTCACCGATGTCGCTACCCGAGGGATTGCCAAGCCCGACCGCATAGTGGCCACGATTTGCCCCTATTGTGGTGTTGGCTGTCAGCTGAAGCTGGAGGTCAAGGATGAGAAGATAGTAGCGTCTGTTCCAGACCCAGATGGCCTAGCTAACCGGGGGCAAGCGTGTGTCAAAGGCCGGTTTGGCATCGCGGAGTTCGTTCACCACCCTGAGAGATTGACCAGCCCCCTGATAAGAAAGAAAGGCGAGTTGAGAGAAGCATCCTGGGACGAGGCCCTGGAGTTAGTGACAGAGAAACTGAGAAGCTACAGAAGCGAAGAAATCGGCTTCATCACCTCAGCCAAGTGCACAAATGAAGAGAACTATGTAATGCAGAAACTGGCCCGGGCAGTCCTGGGTACCAACAACGTTGACCACTGTGCCCGTCTGTGCCATGCCCCCACTGTGGCCGGCTTGGTGCAGAGTTTTGGCAGTGGGGCGATGACCAATTCCATTAATGAAATCGGCGACGCTGCTTGTATTCTGGCTATCGGGACCAATACTACGGAAGACCATCCTGTGATTGCACTCGAAATGAATAGAGCAGTAAAAAATGACGGAAAGCTAATAGTGGCTAACCCCCGAGAAATCGACCTCTGCGGCTTTGCTAGCCTCTGGTTGCAGCACAGACCTGGCACAGACGTGGCCCTCCTTATGGGAATGATGCGGGTCATAGTAGATGAAGGACTACAGGACTCGGTGTTTATCAAGGAAAGGTGTGAAAACTTCGATGCTTTCAAGGACTCGCTAAAGGACTTCGATCTTGATTTCGTTGAGAGGGTCACTAACGTGCCCCGTGACAAGATAACAGAGGCTGCTCGTATTTTTGCCAGCAATAGTCCTGCCAGCATCCTCTATTCCATGGGCATCACGCAACATTCTCATGGCACAGATAATGTCCTGGCTACAGCCAACCTGGCAATGCTAACTGGAAATATAGGAAAGCGCTCAACGGGGGTTAATCCACTGAGAGGCCAGAACAATGTGCAGGGCGCTTGCGATATGGGTGCGCTGCCTAACGTATATCCTGGCTATCAGGCAGTAAGCAACCCAGATATCAGAGAGAAGTTCGAAGCTGCTTGGGGATGTTCATTACCGCCGTCTTTCAAAGATAAATTTGGAATTACCTACGGGTCCCCGTTGCCGTCATCTCCGGGATTGACCCTGGTGGAAATGCTTGAAGCTGCCTACCGCAAAGAGATCAAAGCTCTATATCTGGTTGGTGAGAACCCGGCTTTGAGCGACCCAGATAGCCAGCATGTTGAGGAAGCACTGACCCGGCTTGATTTCTTGGTGGTTCAGGACATATTCCTTTCTGAGACAGCGAGACTTGCGCATGTTGTGCTGCCAGCAGCAAGTTTTGCCGAAAAGGATGGCACCTTCACTAACACTGACCGCAGGGTGCAACGAGTAAGAAAAGTCATCGAGCCCATCGGCGATTCCAAGCCTGATTGGTGGATCATCTGTCAGGTGGCTCAAAGATTAGACGCGAGGGGCTTTGACTTTGGCCATCCATCTGAGATAATGGAAGAAATCCGCAATCTCACCCCTAGCTATGCTGGGATTAATTACCAAAGACTAGAGAATGGCGGACTCCAGTGGCCTTGCCCGTTAGACGATCATCCGGGCACGCCCATATTGCATACAAACATTTTCGTCAGAGGGAAGGGGAGATTCGTTCCTCTAAAATACACTCCTCCGGGCGAAATGCCGGACGAAGAGTATCCTCTCATTCTCACCACAGGGCGCAATTTGTATCATTTCCACACTGGTACGATGACCCGCAGGGTAGCAGGACTGAATACTATGGAGCCCGCAGGGGTGGTGGAAATGAGCCCTCAGGATGCCTCGCACCTCGGCATAGCTGAAGGCGACAAGGTGGGAATCAGCTCCCGACGTGGTCGACTAGTCACTAGAGTCAGAATAACTGGGACATTGCCGCCCGGCGTGGTGTTTATGACATTCCATTTCGCGGAGAGTGCGGCTAATATCCTCACCAATCCCAAGCTCGACCCTGTGTCCAAGATTCCCGAGCTCAAAGTCGCGGCGGTTAGGGTGGAGAAACTATGAGCACAATGCAAGCAATGAGAGTAGGCTCGGTGGTGATGCAAGCGCGGGAGTAGGTAGAAGCGGTGCGACCTGCGCTAGCTACTGCCTTGATCATACAGTTTTGTTGGCACCCTCACTACTATTTTGGCCCCCTTTCCTACTTGGGAGTTGACTTGGAGTTTGCCACCTATCAACGTCACCCGTTCTGCCATACCGGCCAGACCCAACTTTCCCTGACCGGCAAAATCGCTTAGCTGCTGGGGCAGCTCGAAACCCTTGCCATTGTCGCTAATAGTGATGACGAGTTCGTCGTCTTGGCACTCCATAGTGACGTTGGCTTCAGATGCTCCGGAATGCCGCTGCACATTGTTTAGAGCCTCTTGAGCAATGCGGAATAGAACCAGCTGTGTTTCCGGGGCGAGTAATGGCATGGCACCAATTGTAACCTTCACTTCTATACCTGCAAGGTTTTCTACCTCCTGAGCCAGCCACTTGATGGCTGGGCCCAGGCCTAAGTCATCCAGAATGCCTGGCCTCAGTGCCTGGGCGTAGCGCTTGATGCCTTGGTATGTCTGCTTAGAAAGGTCATACAGTCTCTCAAACTCGTCTCTTAACTCTTGAGGCAGATAGTTGTCGGCTTTTGAGGCAAGATTGTCCACACCGTGCGTAAGAAGCAGTATTTGCTGAGAGGTGTCGTCGTGGAGTTCACGAGCAAGGCGCTTCCGTTCCTCTTCCTGGGCCTGCAGAACTTGTCTGCAGTAGAATTGCAGATTGTCCTGTAATCTCCTTTCTTGCGTTATGTCGCGAGCCATATTCTGAAATGTCTGGGGCTTGCCGTCGCTAATAATAACACGCGTGGCTAATTGGACTATTGCTTCAGAACCATCTTTCTTTGTTAATCGCTGCTCATAACGATGTTCCATATCTTCGCCTCGGAGTATCCCATCCCTCACTCGTCTTGCCACAGTCAGAGCCTCTGGGCTAAGAAAGTCCCGCACATTCTTGCCGATTAACTCGGAAGCTGAATAGCCGGTGAGTCTCTCAGAAGCCTTGTTAGCTAATGTAATACGGCCGTCCACATCATGGATCCAGATGGCATCGCTGGCGTTGGTAAATAACTCTTCATAGCTTCGTCGGGATGATTCCAAGTCTCTGGTGACCTTTTCGAATCCCTCCTGGCGCTGCTTGTTCTGATGGTAGGCTTGAACAAGTGAGATGGCCAAAGCTCCAATAACAATGGAAGAAAGCGTCTCCAGTAGTGCGTCGTTTAGACTGGGGGAAATCAAAAAGGCGCGAACCAACATTGACGCAGCACTGGCTAGCCATACTGCGGCACCAGCAAATATCCCCAGTGTCCAGCCAGAATATAGCACCAGCAGGAGATAAAGAAAGCGCTCAAAACTATGTCGTGAGAGACCTAGAACGGGGGACAGAGAGTCCGATCCCCAGGGAAGTGTTTGAGCCGGCAACTGGGTGAAGTGGGATAGGGTTAGAACTACAAACAGGATAATTGCAACCCACAGATGGGGGTTGCTTAGTCTTGGGGTTTGTGTTCGCCATTCTCTAGAGTAACTAGTCCCCATTGTAACCCTTTGACTATCGCTTCGCTGCGCGAGGCAACATTCAATTTATTGAAGACGCTGGTTAAATGAGCTTTGACGGTGCGCTGGCTGAGAAACAATTCTTCTGCTACTTCTTTGTTGCTCATCCCAAGTGCAACCAATCTGAGGACCTCCGCTTCTCGGTCGCTCAGCAATCCCAGGGCCTTGTTGTCCTTGACGGGTGTCACCGTGGCCCGCTTGAGCAACCTGGCAATAATATTGGGGTGGAGTACCGACTCACCTGCCCTTATGGCTCTAATAGCGCCGACTAAGTCCCGCCCTCTGGCGCTCTTCAATAGGTACCCTGCGGCTCCGGCGTCAAGCAGTCCCAGCACATACTCTTCATCATCGTAGGCAGTGAGAATCAGGATAGCTGTGTCAGGAGCAACGTCTTTGATCTTTCTGGTTGCTTCGATTCCATTGACTTTGGGCATGACAATGTCCATCACCACCACATTCGGCTTCAGTTCCGAGGCAAGCCTGACTGCCTCTTCACCGTCACTGGCCTCGCCCACGAGCTTCATGTCTTCCTCGACCTCCAGTGCTCGGTACAAAGCTTCGCGCACCAAAGGATGGTCGTCGGCAATCAAGACGGTCACTTGATCTTTGTTTGTCAATTTTCCAGATTTCTGCAGCCATTATAAGACCTCTATGCCCTTTAGGGCAAGTTGACTGCGCTTCCGAATTTCACCAAAGTGCTAGCTAGATTGCAACCTATGGACGATGGCAGCCAAGTGGGGGATTGCTAGAATTACAGTGTAATGAACTCAAAAGGAGAGGCAGCAATGGGAAGAACTTATCCAGTAACCAGAGAGAATCTTGAGGTGCAGGAGGTACCGGGAAGAACAGAGTTGCTCGGTGTCTTAAGGAGAGCCGCGAGCGAATCGGAGTTTTTGGCCCGGCTAGCGGATGACCCGCACGAAGCTCTCAAGGAGTATTACTCTTTGACCAGCGAGGAAAGAGCCGCGTTAGCCAGCGGTGATATTAAGACAATAGAATCCTGGGTGGGTAAGCTGGATTCAGAGCTGGCTACGTGGCTATGGTGTCGCTTGTCACAAGAAAAATACTGATTAGCGAGGTGCAGAAATGTCGAATCCTTCAACAGCGCGGGACACTCAGGTGCTTCTAGAGGAGAAAGAGAAGGCAAGTGAGAAGCGCTTGGATGAGATTCTATCTACCTATCGCGGTGAGAGAGAGGAGCTTATCCCTATCCTACAACAAGTCCAGCAGGCTCTTGGGTATTTGCCAGAGGCAGTGATGAAGAGGATAGCCAAATTCCTTCGGTTGCCGGAGAGCACTGTATTTGGGGTGGTAACGTTCTATGCCCAGTTCAGACTTGCCCCTTCAGGACGGAATATCATCAGGGTTTGTCGTGGTACTGCCTGTCACGTACGCGGTAGTGCACAAATCCTCGCCGAAATAGAGAAACAGCTGGGCATTACTGCCGGCGAGACTACGCCGGACCTGAAATACTCCTTAGAGACAATAGCCTGTTTTGGTTCTTGTGCATTGGCACCAGTTGTGGTTACAAACGATAAGGTACATGGGAGGATGACGGCGACCAAGGTGGTAAAGATATTGAACAAGGAGCCGCAGTGAAATTCGAAGAAATCAAAAATCAAGCTATGCAGCAATGGAAAGCCATGCAGCAAAGCGAGAACATCCGTATCTTAATTGGTATGGGCACTTGCGGGCGAGCAGCTGGTGCCGAAGATATACTCGAAGTGCTTAATCAGGAACTGGGCCAGAACAGTATTCGAGCTGATATTCTTCCAGTTGGATGTATTGGTCTCTGTTATGCTGAGCCCCTGATTGAAGTAATGAAACCGGGCATGCCCAGTGTCTTCTACGGCAATCTGACGCCGGAGATAGTACCCGAGATCGTCAAGGATTACTTAGTGGACGGGAATCCTCGCCCCGAGTTGGCCCTGGGCATTCGCGGCGAAGGAGAACTGGCCGGCATTCCGAATCTGTTTGACCTGCCTGTGCTCAAGCCTCAAGTGCGCATCTCCTTACGCAATTGCGGGAATATCGATCCTGAGAACATAGACCACTACATTGCTAATGGTGGGTATGAAGGTCTGGCCAAGGCATTGATAATGAAACCACAGCAAGTGATCGACGAGACAAAGAAATCAGGACTGAGAGGTCGTGGTGGGGCCGGATTTCCCACCGGGCTTAAGTGGCAGTTCTGCCACGATGCACCCGGTGACATCAAATATGTGATATGTAATGCTGATGAGGGGGACCCCGGGGCGTTCATGGATCGAGCGCTTCTGGAAGGTGATCCACATGCTGTAATGGAAGGAATACTCATTGGCGCTTATGCGATTGGTGCGAGCGAAGGGTATATCTATATTCGAGCTGAATACCCACTGGCCATCCAAAGGTTACGTATTGCTATTAAGCAAATGGAAGAATACGGGTTGATAGGCGATGATATTATGGGTTCGGGCTTTGGCTTCCATATCAAAATAAAGGAAGGGGCTGGTGCTTTTGTATGTGGAGAGGAGACAGCGTTACTAGCTTCTATTGAAGGTGGGCGGGGGATGCCCCGATCGCGACCTCCGTTTCCTGCTCAGTCGGGCCTCTGGGGAAAACCAACAAACATCAACAACGTGGAGACCTGGAGCAATGTCTCGGCTATTCTTGCTAAGGGTGCTGACTGGTATGCTGGCTATGGCACGGAGAAGAGCAAGGGCACCAAGAACTTTTCCCTAGCCGGGAAAGTTGTTCGCACTGGGCTCATAGAGGTCCCGATGGGAATTAGCTTGAGGGAGATTGTATATGACATAGGTGGGGGAATTCCTGATGGCAAAAGCCTGAAGGCAGTTCAAACTGGGGGACCATCGGGTGGTTTCATCCCTGAGAGCCTGATCGATCTGCCGGTCGATTATGAATCCCTTGCACAGGCAGGATCTATTATGGGCTCGGGTGGGATGGTGGTCGTTGATGAAGATACTTGTATGGTCGATATTACGAAATTCTTCCTCACCTTTACCCAATCTGAATCCTGTGGTAAGTGTATACCGTGTCGTTGGGGTACGAAGCAGATGCTGGACATTCTGGTGGATATCACCGAAGGAAGAGGAAGACCAGAAGACATTGAACTATTGCAAGAATTGGCAGAAGCGGTAAAAGATGATTCATTGTGCGGTCTTGGTCAGACAGCTCCGAATCCAGTACTCACCAGCATCCGCTACTTTCGAAAAGAGTACGAGAAACACATATTCGAAAAACATTGCTCTGCGATGCAATGCCAAGCCCTTGTATCTTACTACATACTTCCTGAGAGATGTCAGGGATGTATGATTTGTGCTAGGAATTGTCCGGTCCAAGCTATTGAAGGTGGCAAACGGATGGTTCACGTTATTGACCAAGACAAGTGCATCGGGTGCGGGACATGCTTAGATGTCTGCCCACCCAAGTTCAACGCAGTGGTTAAGGTTAGTGGAGCCAAACCACTGGATATACCTGAGAAGCCTGTCCCAGTAGCCGCCGAGTCCTAAATGTCATATTAACATGTAAGGAAGGTACCGAGATGTCAGCAACTGCTACAACCAAGATGGAAGAGAAGAACGCAACCACTATTAAGCTGATTATTAATGGAGAGCAAGTTGAAGTAAAGAAGGGAGCTACTGTACTTGAAGCGGCACTTGGTGCCGGCATTTATGTCCCGACACTGTGTTACGCCCCCGATCTTAAGCCATACGGAGGTTGTCGCTTGTGTGTGGTCGAGATTGAAGGAATGCGGGGTCTTGTTAGTTCGTGTACTACTCCGGCAACGGATGGCATGGTGGTTCACACGGAAACAGAACGGGTGAATAGAGCACGTCGGATAACCATGGAGCTTATCATCGCGAATCACCACGGCGATTGTCTTACCTGTGCGAAAAACCAGGACTGTGGGATACTCAAGATTGCACGGTACTTGGGGATAGAACAACCCGAAATTGACCGATTGCGCAAGAGTACTCAAGTGCTTCCTATGGATGAGAGCCATCCGGCATTCCTCCGCGACCCGAACAAGTGCATTTTGTGTGGCCTGTGCGTACGAGCTTGCCATGAAATAGCTGTGGTCGGGGCCATCGACTTAGCTTTCCGAGGTTACTCAGCAAAAGTAGCCACCTTTGGTGATAAGCCGATTACCGAGTCCATTTGCAGGTCCTGCGGCGAGTGTGTCGCCCGGTGCCCTACGGGAGCATTGATCCCCAAATGGGAAAAACAGCCTTCCAAAGAGGTTCAAACCATTTGTCCCTACTGCGGAGTTGGTTGCTCCATCTATCTAGGTGTCCGTGACAACAAGATTGTTTCTGTGCGTGGGGATCCAGAGGGCCCGGCTAATAAGGGCAGCCTGTGCGTCAAGGGACGCTGGGGATACGATTTCGTTAACCATCCCGAAAGGTTAACCACACCGCTGGTGCGGATCCCAGAAATCGCCCGGCAGGCAAGTCACAACGGAAAGGTGCAAGAAATCTTTCGTGAAGCCAGCTGGGATGAGGCCCTTGAGCTGGTGGCAAACAGGCTGATTGAACTGAAGCAGAATTACGGAGCAGATAGTATTGCTGCGTTAAGTTCAGCAAAGTGCACCAATGAAGACAACTACGTTATGCAGAAATTCATTCGTGCTGTTATAGGAACCAACAACATTGACCATTGTGCCCGACTATGCCACGCCTCTACGGTGGTTGGAGGTATCGCCGCTTTCGGTCAAGGGGCGATGAGCAACTCCTACTCGGATTTTGAGAGAACCGAACTCTTCTTTGTCATTGGCTCCAATACTACGGAATGCCACCCCGTCATTGGTGCAATGATCAAGAGGAGAGTCAAGTTTAACGGGGCTAAGCTTATCGTGGCTGATCCCCGCTCTACGGAACTTGGGGAATATGCCGATGTCAAGCTTATGCACAGGCCGGGAACGGATGTTGCCCTTATGAATGGGCTGATGCACGTCATAATCAGAGACGGCCTCGAGAATAAGGAATTCATCCAGGAACGCACTGAAGGTTTTGAGGATATGCGTCAACTTGTGCAGAGATTTACCCCCGAGGTAGTAGAGGCGATAACAGGGGTTCCGAAGGCAGATCTTGAGACGGCTGCCCATTTGTTAGGTGAAGCGGGAAGTGCCTGTATCCTCTATGGAATGGGGATAACCCAGCATACGACAGGAACAGATAATGTGAAAAGTGTGGCAAACCTGCTGCTATTGACCGGCAACATAGGGAGGGAGGGTACTGGTTTTAGTCCCCTTCGGGGTCAGAACAACGTCCAGGGCGCTTGCGACCTGGGGGCATTACCTAATGTGTATCCCGGCTATCAAAAAGTTGATGATCCTGCTGTCAGAATGAAATTTGAAACTGCTTGGGACTGCAAATTGGGTAACCAACCGGGGCTGACGGTCACTGAGATAGCAAATGCTATACTCAAGGAAGATATTAGAGGACTCTATGTTATGGGTGAGAACCCCATGCTAAGTGAACCTCACCTTGAACATACCCGGCATGCCATGGAGAAACTCGAGTTCCTGGTAGTTCAGGATATCTTTCTCTCCGAGACTGCCTGGTTAGCCGATGTTGTCTTGCCTGGTGCTGCATTCGCAGAAAAGAATGGCACCTTCACTAATACTGAGAGGCGAGTTCAGAGAGTAAGACAGGCCGTCTTGCCACCCGGGGAGGCAAAGCCTGACTGGGAGATCATCTGTGCTCTAGCAGACAAGATGGGGCATCCACTGCCTTATCAGAGCGCTGCCCAGATCATGGAAGAAATCGCCTCCTTGACGCCCATTTATGGTGGTATCCTTTTTGACCGGCTAGACCAGGGTGGTTTGCAATGGCCCTGTCCTGATGCCTCACATCCGGGAACTGTCTTCCTTTACCAGGACGGCTTCGCACGAGGGAAGGGCAAATTTCATGCCGTAGACCACGTCCCGCCGGCAGAAGCAATATCTAAAGGTTACCCGCTGGTTCTCACTACGGGACGGGTTCTGGAGCACTGGCATACCGGCACTATGAGTCGACGCTCCAGTGTATTGAGTGAACTTAATCCCAATGGTGTAGTTGAGATGAGTCCCAGTGATGCCCTGAAGCTCGGGTTCATTGAGGGCGATTCGATAGTACTCGCCTCAGAGAGAGGACGAGTGGAAGTGCCGTTACATATTACAGACGAATTGCCCCCCGGGGTGGTGTTTATGCCTTTTCACTGGCACGAGGCAGCGGCAAATATCCTCACCA
>JBKHJJ010000137.1:0-3229 GCA_046538185.1 Dehalococcoidia bacterium | reverse complement strand
ATATGCCCGGTAAAGGCTATTTCACGGGACGAGAGCCTTAATAGAGTAATGGTCGATTACGACCTATGTATCGGCTGTCGGATGTGTGTTGCAATCTGCCCCTTCGGCGGCATGTCATTTGATCCCCTGGCTCAGAAGGTAATTAAGTGTGACTTCTGCGACGGTGACCCGCTCTGCGTCAAGTTCTGCGATGAGCATGCCGTACAATATGTCGATGCAAGCGAGCAGAGCATAGAGAAGCAGGTAGCAACGGCAGACAAATTCTCGGGGCTGCTGAAAAAGGTTACCACTGCCATAGCCTCCGTGTAGACAGAGCACAAGTCGAAGACAGGGCTATCTACGTAAGCATTACGTCAAAGGCAAAACTTGTTTCCGCAATGGCAAGCAAGGTCGCTTAAGTCACCTTTCCAATACTCCAGCAGGGGCATCGGCTTAAGCCCAATCACAGTACTTATCCTTGCTGGAAGTGAACTTAACTCATGGCAATCGACATGACTTCAAGAATAAGCGAAGAAATGAGCGTCAAAGTAAACATCCACCCCTTCCTATCTCAGCATACTGACAACCAGGACGTGGTTGAAGTGAACGGTAGGACCGTCGGTCAGTGTCTTGAGCAGCTGATTGCCCGGTTTCCTGATCTCAGGCAATGGCTGTTTGAAAAGGATGGTAAGCTAAACAGACTGGTTGAAATCTATGTCAACGCGGAAAGCTCCTACCCAGAGGAACTCGCCAAGCCAGTCAAGGATGGGGACCAGCTTCACATACTGATCATAATTTCCGGAGGTTAAGACGGACCGAGTCGCAAACGCGAAATGGCTCCCATCCCAATATCCAGAAATCCAGCGCACACACCAGGGGCGATAGATGGATAGCTCCCTCAAGCAGCCTTGCTGGCTTCGGACCCTGCGGTCAGTCTATTTCTCGACAGGCTCAAAGGCAAAGAATACTCTCTCTGCCCTTATGGTCTCGTTTTTCAGTTCTATCGGGTGGGCTGGCACCTCGAACACCACCAACTGAACTTCATCCCCCTCCTTCAGAGTCTCCGGCGGGCAGTTGATCACCCGACTGAGTATATGTCTGACCGGACTACGTTTGCCCAGGTCAATCCAGGCATCAATCAAAGGGCGCTCAAAACATATGGGGACTCCCCCCCATTTCTCTACGACAACCCCTACCCTGCCTTTCTTGGGCAACTCGATCCACTCAAGCTCCTCTGCGTAACACTCGGGGCATATCACCCGAGGCGGATACGACACACGTCCGCACTTCGTACATCTAGTGGTCGTGAACCTGCCGTCCCGAAGATTCTCGTAGAATTTGTGTATTCGGTTAAACTCCTTAGCCTCGATCGGCCACATATCGAGTGTAGGAGAATATCTCCCTTCCAGAAAGGGAATCCCTGCTGTCGCCATCCTTTGCCTCCTTTATTTTCTGGGCTCCCTGCCGTACACAACGATGGTGTGTTCCACATTGGACCCGCTCAGGTTGTGTGTAAGACCGACCGCTGCTTTACTGACCTGGTTGGCGGCTCTGCCCTGAAGTTGCCTTAGTATCTCAATACCCTGACGAATCCCGGTTGCTCCAAAGGGATGCCCGCAGGAAAGCAAACCGCCATCTGTATTGGTAGGCGTGGTACCACCGATCTTTGTCTGCCCTGATTCTACAAAAGGTCCGCCTTCCCCCTTTTTGCAAAATCCCAGCTCTTCTACCTCAACAATTTCGGAAATACTGAAACAATCATGTACCTGAGCGACGTCGACATCCCCGGCGCTGATTTTCGCACTGGCGTAGGCTTTCTTGGCCGCCAGCCTCAAATGTGGCCAATCGCCCAGATGCTCTCCAGGCCAGTTGGCGCTTACGCTGTGAACCGAGGCTTGAGCTCCTCCCATGACATAAACGAGCGGCCTATTGCTGAGCTCCTTTGCCTTCTCCTCAGAAGCAATAATCACTGCGGCAGAGCCATCCGTCAACGGACAACAATCATACAATCCAAGGGGAGCGGCTATCACGGTCGCATTGAGCACATCTTCCATTGTCAGCTTTCTCTGAAAATGTCCTTTCAAATTAACGTAACCGTAATCATAATTCACTACGGAAACCATAGCCAACTGTTCCTTCTTTGTACCGTAATGTCTCATATGTTCCTTGGCGATCATAGCAAACCACAAAGGCGGAGGACCGATACCTTGCGGGCCATCCCAGTCATGGTCTATAGCAGCAATCTCATCGTACTGCACCTGCCATCTCTCTGGAGTGTAAAGTTTTTCGCACCCTATCGCCATCACCACATCAGACATTCCGCTCTCTACGAGCCCCTTCGCCAGAAGAATCCCCGTGCTTCCCCCCGCACAAAGGACATCCACCCGCGCACATATAGAAGTCGGTTTCAACCCTAATCTCTCAGCCACGACGGGGGCTGTATTAGCCTGGGCAGAACGCCTTCCCACGAAAGTAGAGGCAAAAAGCAAACCGTCAATAGCCGTTGGTTTAAGGCTGGGCACATCATCCAGACATTCCTTGGCAGCTTCCTGGACCATGTCGATGTAGCTTGCCTCCCTGATACCCCATTGGCACATACCACCCGCGACTATGCAAGCGTTCTTTCTAGCCATTCTTTACCTCCAAGTGGAAGGCTATCTATTCTTGATCGCCGAGAGCGATCCCGTGGTTATCACTTCTACTGGCTATAATCGTAGAAACCTTTGCCCGCCTTTACCCCAAGTTCACCCGCCTCAACCTTTCTTCTCCACAGTGGAGAAGCCCTGTAGCTCTCTCCCAGCTCACTACGCATATAGTCCAGGCACCGCAACGCCACCGATACCCCATTTGCTATGTCCTGTGACCTCAGTGGACCCATGACATGCCCCAACCCTAACTGGCACCCCTTATCAATATCCTCAGCAGTTGCTACGCCTTCTTCGAGCAACTTGACCGCCTCATTGGACAACACAACAAACAATCTCGTCACGACGAAACCTGCGGCGTCCTTATTGACAATGATGGGCTCCTTGCCAATCCTGGGAGTCAACTCCTTGATCACCTGGCAGGTCTCGTCGGAAGTGTTGGCCCCACGTATTATCTCCACCAATTTCATCACCGTCACCGGGTTGAAAAAGTGCATACCTATCACCCTGTCCTGCCGGTGAGTTAGCGAGCCTATGCCGGTAATACTGAGTGCTGAGGTATTAGAAGCCAGTATCGTCTCCGGAGCACAGAGTTCATCTAGTTC
>JBKHJJ010000136.1:0-3236 GCA_046538185.1 Dehalococcoidia bacterium | reverse complement strand
AGTGTGACAATCCAAATCACTCTTCCACTCACCTGCTACGGGGCGACGAGAGCGTCGTTTTGCCAAGGCTTGCCGCATGGAAAGACCTAGAAGGAAAAGGGAGTAACAATCCGTCAGATCGTTGCATGGATAGCTCGGTTGCTACCCGGAGCGTGCCAGGCCAAGTGCAATGGCATAGCCAATGAGATGGCGAGGGTACCATGATTAATATGAGTAGCTCCCAGTCGCCTAGGACAGCAACTGGGAGCCTTGCATCAACGAGGTTAGTCCATGCCACAAGGACCAACCCGCTTAGAATATACCATAAAAAGTCTTGATTCGAAAGGAGACTGTCCCTGTCCTTTTCATGGGTCACTCCCCTTCCGCAGATCATTCACCCACCGATCCTTGATTTCAGTAATGTACTGCCTGGCAGTATGCAGTTCCTTTAGCCATTCCGCATATGACTGCCGAGGAAGCATTTCAGCAAGACATATTGCTGTTTCCTCTATTTCCGCATCGGTAGCAATGGCAAACTGCAGACGTGCTTCAGCAAGCTTTCTCTTTACCTCCCGCTTACGGTTGTCCTCAAAGGTGATGGCCTTCAATGCTGCAACATACCACCTAGCGAGCGGCGTCGGACTGCTGTTGATCGTCTGATTTACATCAGGCTCTGGGCTGCTCTGCCAAAGGGGGTGCGGTGTCAAGAATAGCGCGAACTCCAAAAGCTCATCCTCGCTAATAGGAGCGTCATTAGGCTCCTCGGGAATAGACATACTTTCTTGCTGGGATCTGCTCATATCCCACTCGGTTTTTCTCCAGTTGCGGATCAAGCCTTTGTCATCACACGAAGTACAGTGCCACTCGACAGACGAAGGGACACGAAGCCTGCGGATGCGGATATATCCAGGGCACCGTTTCCCCCTTGGCCTACGTCGACACCGGATGGAAGTATCGGCCCATGCGCCAGTAGGTGCTACAGAGGCTTCGGATACGATAGACCCAAAATACGCGACTACGGCCCGTGCAAGCCCTTGGAAATCTGTCATGTCTACAATCCACGTATCACCCATTTGCCGAAACTTTTGTCGACCTGCCGCAGTTATGGTGTCAAGACATTCTCAGTCCTCTTCAGATTCGGAAGCTGCTTCAGAACACCTGCGAAGGTTTCCCCAGGCTAGCTTATAAGAGGGATCAAGTTGGAGCGCACGCTGGAAAAGAGTACGTGCTTCATGGACTTGACCTTGCTCCAGGAGTAGATAGCCCAGGTCATTGGCATAGGCAGCGTTGTCCGGTTCCAGTTCCATAGCCCGCCGGGAGTGATGCTCGGCCTCCTCAAAGCGACTTGCTTGAGCGAGGGAATACCCGATTCCATTGTGAAGAACAGCATCCTCGGCACATGCCAGCCCCTGCCTGTACACCTCTATCGCCAGTTCCCATTCTCCTTCCTTCTCGAACATCGAGGCAAGGGACTCCGACAGTGTTGCTGCCTGTTCAGGGGCTGCAGCAAGAGCGGCAGCGAGATTGTCCAGGGCTTCCTGATGGCGTCCGGTCTGGGCATAAAGTTGAGCCAGCAAATTGTGTGCCTCAACCCGCTCCACAAAGCTGGGGTCTAGCTCAAGCACCCCCAGCAGGTTGGATTCCGCTGCCTCAACGCTGCCTATTCCGGCATTAGCCGTATACATCTCCGCGAGAGCCCTCTCGAGGAGAAAGGTTTCCTCTGAATACCGATCCTTATTCTCGTGGGACATTGTTTCCCCGTGCACGCTGTCTGTGGGCCGGCCTGCAATGCAAGACGTCGTTATAATAACCATAACTCACATGGTCCAAGAAATCAATGCAGATTTCGTGTCTTGTCAAGACAGATGTAGTTCAGGTAACATCTACTTAACAGAGGATGGCGATTGCAGGCTTAACCGGAGGACATCATGAAGCAACCCAGCCACAGCGATTGGTCTGCCCTTTATCAGGTGGCCATTACCTTCAAGAGTAGCGCACCCTGGAAGTGGGTGGACAATGAATATCTCTTTGCCGTTGAGAACCCCGTTGATGGCGAGGTAGGCTATTGTTCTATTCTGGGTAGCGGAGGACAAGAATTCGGCCTGGGAATGTTAGTGGGAGAACAGGGCTACCACAGGTTTACGGACATTCTAAAGGCGGAGGATGAGACCCAGGATTTCGAAGCAGGTGTAAAGGCCCCCTCAATATCACTGCTATTTGTTGACCGGGATGTGCTTCAAAAGGAAGACCGCGAAGTAATTCGTTCTCTCGGCCTTCGCTTCCGGGGCAGGAATGCATGGCCATTCTTTCGAAGTCAAAAGCCCGGATATATACCATGGTTCCTGGAAAAAGAAGAAGCTACTCTTCTGACTACGGCTATCCATCAAGCCCTGGCGGTTGCCAGTAGCGTTCAAAATGGTAACCTAGACCCGTGGGCAAGAGAGCGGGACAGCGCTATTCTAACTCGCTGCTACCGTGACGATAGGTGGACTGAGGAATGGCGGAAACCGCCAACCGGCCGGACACATGGTCAGGAAACCGATAAGGAAGACATCGGTCCTGTACAGGAGGCGGAGCTTCAACTGGTCAGTAGCTGGGCAGAAGCGTACAGCGGAGTATGGGAACTGGATATATTCGCCTTGCCCATGCCTGTAGCCCCCACTGCATCGGAGGCTGATAGGCCGTATTACCCTCTCTGTTTCCTTGCTGTGGAAAGGAAGCTCGGATTGGTTGTCGCAGTAAACATTACCAATCCCTGGCTTACTACGTCTGAAAAGCGGAACCAGCTTATCCAAATTTTCAAAAAGGCGAACCAGCTTCCCAGCGAAGTACGCATTAAGTCGGATAAGTTGAGGGGAACCGTAGAGCCGATAACCGATGCCCTCGGGATCAAGATCCGAGTGGCGTCATTACCTATGCTCCAGCAGGCCAAGGCTCATCTGTACGAGCGTTTTACTTAGCAAGGTGCAGCAATGATAGCTGCCGCTGCGCAAAGAACTTAAGGTAGCTCAACTCTTTAGCACAAAATCTGTTAAGATTGCCCAGCGTTTTCATTGACCGCCGGTTTCGCCGCATGCTACCATGAGTCTGATTGGCGAATGAACCGGTTCAAGCCCGGTGCCCGGCAGCAGGAAGGAGGCAAGCTCATGGAACTTATCTGGAGTCGCGAGGAACTTGAAAGCCTTCTTGATCACCCTTCCCGAAATGTCCAACGCTGGGCTATTGGAAGGGCACTCGATCTCTACCCCGATCTTTCA
>JBKHJJ010000135.1:0-3246 GCA_046538185.1 Dehalococcoidia bacterium | reverse complement strand
GGTCCTGCTGGCGAGGGAGAAAAAATGATAACGGAAGAGACGAAAAAGACCACCTATACCATTCCTGTGGGTCCGATTCATCCGGCTTTGAAGGAACCGATTCGGCTGGCTCTAACCATTGACGGTGAAGAGATTGTGGATGCGGATGTATTTGTGGGACAGGTTCACCGCGGCATTGAGTGGCTGGGCATGAATAGAAATAATCCCATCCAGAGCATATACCTGGCGGAACGGATATGTGGCATCTGCAACATATGCCATCCATTCTCATTCGTTATGGCTGTTGAGCACGCTACTGGAATCACTCCGCCGCCACGTGCCGAATATATAAGAGCTATTACCGCTGAAATGGAGCGCATACATTCCCATCTACTGTGGGCCGGGGTCGCCGCTCACGAGATTGGGTTCGACACTGTCTTCTATCTTACCTGGCAGGTCAGGGAAGAAATAATGGATCTAATCGAATACGTGACCGGTAACCGGGTTACCAAGGCTATGTTTCAAATCGGTGGGGTGCGGAGAGATATTACTGATGAGCAATTCCCCCGGATTCGACAATCCCTAGACTATTACAAGGGCATATTCGACCACCTGAAGAAGGTATTCCTGGAGGATAAGACGATACAGATGCGGACCAGAAACGTAGGCGTCCTGACGAAAGAGGATGCGTTGAAATTTCTCACATGTGGCCCATCAGGTAGGGCAAGTGGGGTCCCCAAAGACGTAAGGCAGGATCAGCCATACGGAGCCTATGCCGACCTGGATATCGTAGCCATAACTCCCGACATGGTCACCGGCACCGTAGTCGGCGACGTGTACGACCGGATTATCGTTCGATTACTGGAGGTTAAGCAGTCGGTTGAGATCATCGAGGAGTGTTTGGAGAAAATGCCGCCCGGTCCGCTACTGGCACAGCCGAAGACGGCAGTACTTCTGAAGACGCTGACCAAAGCGGAAGGAGAAGGTCTGGGACGAGCCGAGGCACCCAGAGGCGAAGTCATACATTACGTGCGTATGGAGGCCGGACAGAGCACCCTGGCGACCTGGAAGGTGAGGGCACCCACTTACGTTAACCTGATATCGGTTCCGACTATACTCAAGGGCATGCAGATTGCCGATGTGCCCATTACTTTTGCTTCCCTTGATCCTTGCATGTCCTGCACCAACCGAGTTCTGGTAACAGACAGAGCCGCCGGCCGAAAGTCGGTGATTGACTACGAGGAACTCCATCGGCTCTCGGTAGAAAAGACGAAGGAGTTGGCGTCATGAGCTTACTGGGAGAAAATATCTGGATCAACGGTGTGATTATTATTGTTGGGTCTGCCGTACTGGTGTTCATAGCAAGCCTTTTCGGCATGGTCTACCGTGGCATTGACCGCAAAGTGGTGGCCCATATGCAGGGGAGAGTGGGACCTCCGGTTGTGCAGCCTTTCCGAGACGTGCAAAAACTGCTGATGAAAGAGAGCATCGTACCTGAGGGTGCCGTAACCTGGCTGTTCAACTCGGCTCCATTCATAACCCTGGTAACTTCGGCCTTGTTGCTGCTTTATATACCTATGTTTGGGCTGCAAGCGCTGTTGGGCGGATTTGGCGATGCCTTGCTTGTAGTGTACCTGTTGATACTGCCCTCCCTTGCCCTTGCCGTAGGTGGTTTTGCCTCGAGTTCACCATTCGCCACCGTGGGTGCGCAGCGGGAAATGGTCATCTTGATGAGTTACGAATTCCCTCTGGCAGTAGCGATAGTTACCCTGGGCTGGCGCATCGGTCAGGCTACCACTGCCAATCCTTTCATGTTTGCTACGATTGCTGAGTATCCTGTATGGAGTCTGGTCGGCCCGCTGGGAGTAATTGGCTCACTGATCCTGCTATTTACTCTGCTGGTGGCTACATCTGGTAAAGGCGCTAAGGTCCCGTTTGATGTGGCTGAGGCTGAAACCGAGATCGCCGGTGGGATACTGGTGGAATATTCGGGCAGAAACCTGTGCCTGTTCTACGTGGCCGACATAATAAAGACTTTTGCCATGTCAGCTCTGGTGGTGGCTCTGTTCATTCCATATAACCTCTCGCCTTTGGTTGGAATTGGTACGCCGGTCCTTGCCGGTATAGTGGACGGCTTATTCTTCCTGGTCAAGGTTTTTGCCGTGATGTTCGTCAGCATATCGTTGATACGGGCGGGAATGGCACGGTTCAAGATAAGTCAGGCAAGCTGGATCTATATTATTGGCCTAACCCTCATCAGTCTTGTCGGTCTGATACTGATAGCACTTGATTTGATAGTATGATGGGAATGTTTGAAGCAGCAAGAACGATACTGAGGCAGCTCTTTCTGAGCCCGGCGACGAACAAATTTCCGGCCAAATATGCTCCAGCATCAACAGTACAATTCCTCAAAAGTGTTACAGAAGGGGAATTGAAGATGATTCCGCCGGTATCCGTGCCGTCTAAATTCCGGGGAAAAATCGCACTCGATAAGGAAGGATGCATTGGATGTAGGCTATGTATTAGTGTGTGTCCGACGGGGGCCATAGAATTCATACCTGAAGAGAAGAAGGTCAAAGTGTTCATCTCCAGATGTTGCTTCTGTGCTCAGTGTGTTGATATCTGTCCGGTTGGGGTGCTATCTATGACCGACGAGTTTCTCTTGGCGAATTATGATAAATTCGGCGACGACCTGGTAGTCCTCGACAGCGGCAAGGTGCAGGGTGGGGTGAGGAAGGAAACCCCGGAAGCCGGAGCTACAGACGAACCGATCGAGCAGACCTAGCCCCTTTTCTCCAGAACCGGTATTTCAGATATCTGTCCCTGTAGAATAGCATCAACCAGTCTGCCTACACTAGTGCGCACCGCCTTGGATATGCCGCTGCCTGTCTCTGTTCGCTCAGGTTGTATACCGACAAGCAGGACCTTTCCGCAAAATTCCGTTACATAAGATACGAACATGGAAAGGGGCATGTGATGTGTGGAGAAGGACACAGTGCTGATTCTATCTGGAGTGATTGTGCGTGAAGCACCCGACGGCAGGCCCATATCGGCGGCATCCACCAGTATCAGCAAATCAGGCCGCCGCTGGCGGATAACGGATGTATAGCTTTCCGGAGCAGTGCCGGCGTCTATGATCGTGATATCACCTTGAAGCGGGGCATCGAGCCTCTGCCGCTTCTGGTTTAGCATGTCTGCGACAATGGTACCGGCGGCATCATCGCCGCCCAGTCGGTTGCCAATGCCCATGACTATTGTGCCGCTCAT
>JBKHJJ010000134.1:0-3414 GCA_046538185.1 Dehalococcoidia bacterium | reverse complement strand
TGGCAGAGGGTTCGTGTTCCACGGGCAGGCAAGAGGCCCCGGACAGCGGCAAGGGTACCCCAGGCAATGGCCAGCCCCTGGACTTGCCTTACCAGGCATCTTGGGTAAGACCGTTAGATTTATCCTGGAGAAGACGTTGGGGATGCAGTTACCGGAAAGGGGAAAGGATCAGACA
Source organism: Dehalococcoidia bacterium (assembly GCA_046538185.1). Classification (GTDB taxonomy): domain Bacteria; phylum Chloroflexota; class Dehalococcoidia; order GIF9; family AB-539-J10; genus RBG-13-51-36. Next base: position 3,239 of record JBKHJJ010000134.1, on the reverse strand, counting down.
GATGTCATCACCCTGGCCCCTGAACGCGCACAAACGGGTGGTGAAATAGAGTATCATCGCCGCGGGAATTCGAGGAAGCTAGTGGTAACAATCCCTCAGGGGATAAGGGATGGTCAACGGATAAGGCTGAGAGGGATTGGAGAACCGGGAAAAGCCGGAGGAGAAGCCGGGGACCTGCACCTCCGGGTTAGAGTGAAGCGCCCGTTAGTAAGAAGGATCAAGGACTTGTTCGCCAGATAGTTCGGTAATTAAGCACCATATTCTTGGTGTCTATCTCTATTCCTTGATGATTCCAGGTTGGATCCCATACTCCCTTAGCGCGCTTAGCGCGGACTCATAAGATGGCTTGACTTTCTCAAAGACGTTCAGAGGAGGCCCGGAGGCTAAAGTATGCTATTCCAAGCTGATAGGCTAGTGGCGCCTGGATCACACCTTTTTCATCAGCGTCTCTAGCTCTTATTGTGACCAAAGAGGTGCCATCAAGCAGGAATATTTCAGCGCAGAGGAAGGTACCGCACCTGCCCCTCCCATTCACCTTCCTTGCTACACTCAGCTAATAGCAGAATGTCGTCTATCGCCATACTCATAGAAACCGTTTGACTAACCTCAAACACGCCTGGCATAGCCTTGCCAGTTGCCAGTCTCCATCCGTTCAAGAGCATGGCGTGTGATCGTGTTTACATCGTGTGTGAGGAGAACCCGGCCATGTTGTGCTGCCCACTCCAATACCGCGGGATCATCGGCCCCTGATAACCCAGCATCCTGGATGCGAACAATGTCCAAATCCGCTTTACGGCGCAGCAGACCACGGATAATATTGTTGTCGAAGTTCTCATCAGCAGCCAAGCGTAACACAGTCTATTCTTTTCTTTATGAGTGATGATGGCGCGCTAGTAATCGCGCTCGTACCCCCTGAGGGTCAAAGCGTGTCTCATTTTGCTTCCGCACTCCCTCAGCCTCTTTTTGCCGTCGTTCCAAGTACGCATCTACATCGGGGCGGTGACGTAAGTAGTACGCGATCACAGCGTAGATATCCGCCAAGTCTAGAGATGGATATCGTTGAGCAATCTCTTCCGCAGTTACCCCTTCCAGGAATGCAGCAACCAGGGTGTCCAGGGTCACTCGCGTGTTCCCCACACGCACAACACCATCCTGGTCAGTCGTAAGGGGAATAGGCTCTGTAGTGATGTCGTTTGACATGAAATCTTTTAACTCCCTGGCCATCATTTTGTCGGAAAAACAGAGGCTATCTCCATTGCCATTGCTTAGGCTGTTTTATTCACAGTATCATTTTATACCTTATCAAGGAGATGTCAATATAGACTTTTCCACACGCCCCCTCTGTACTACGAGGGTGACAGACTTGTAGCCAGCCGATTGTACCTTTTGGCCCCACGACAACCGTGAAGACTGTTGCCGATTAGCTCGAAACAACCTCAGTTGACCGAATTACAAAACGCGATATTGTCACTAGGTGGACATGGCTCCATCTGGAGACTTACCTCTACTTTTTCTGGTTGTATATAGCCAGTACGCGATATTTTGTCGTTCCTTTGGGAGCTTCTACCTCGACCTCCTCGCCGACATGCTTGCCCAGCAGGGCCTTCCCTACGGGTGATTCATGGGATATTTTCCCGTTTCTGGGATCTGTTTCAGCTTTCCCGACAATGGTGTATTCCTTCTCCTCTCCGTTTTGATTTAGAACTGTGACTGTCGTGCCAAACTCCACACGGGAAGGACGCCGGGCTTTCTCACTTGAGACTACCTCGGCGTTTCTGATCATTTTCTCCACGGTCTTGATTCGACCTTCCAGGAAGGCTTGTTCATTCTTCGCGTCCTCGTACTCGGCGCTATCTGCTACGTCGGTGAATTCCTTTGACCGCTGTAGTTTCTCGAGTACCTGCGGACGCCGTGTATTGAGGAGGTTCTCCAGTTCGGATTTGAGTTTCTCCAATCCCTCCGCCGTTAGCAATACCTTTTCTTCTGGCATTTCCGTTCCCTCCTGATTTTGAGGCTATCCAACCCAGTCTCTCTTGATGTTCCCACAGCATTGATTACCAATGAAAAAACTGAGAGCTATTGGCTCTCAGTCAGGTCCCCTTTAGTTTACATAGATTATACATGGTAATGGGACTATTTGTGAATATAGCCCTGCCGGAGAAACTTGAAAGCCGCCAACACGCCGATTAGGCCAACGGCTCCGCCTACATAGAAAGCAGCCCGGCCCACCACTACCAATTTACCGTATATGCTTTGGATAGGCTGCTGGAACTTGCGGCAGGTGCCCACAGGGAAGAGGTTCTGGATATGATGCAAGGCTACATCATTGCCCAGGGACAGCTGACAGATACTTACAAGCGTTGATGACTTTCAAGGGTTCGTGCGGTTCCCGGGGGCTCTGTCCAATACCGTGGCAAGCTTCCGAACCGTGTCTTCACTGGGATGGTAGTGCCCGTTCTCCAGGTTGTAAATCGTTTGCCTGCTGATCCCTGAACGCCTGGAAAGTTCCGACACGGTCAACCGTTTTGCCAGCCGCAGCCGCTTTAGCTCGTTCATGTTGGTCTCATGAAGGCCGAGTATTTCGGCAGCGGATACCTCGAGAGCCTCGGCCACTTTCATAGCTGTGGTGGCATCGTGCCGACTGCGGGGAGATCTCAGGTGGCGAAGCGATGGCATTTGTATGCCAGCCTTTCTACACAGCATGCCATCGGCCAGCCCTTTCTTCGCCTGCAGCCTCTCAATGTGGGTGGGAAGTGGCACGTCAATTTCCTCGGTATCCACGCCAAGAACCTTGGCAATAGCATATACAGTGGACGGTGAAGGCCTACCTTGACCAGCCTCTGCTCGTGATATGGTCATAATACTGACGTGTGCTAGAATTGCCAGTCTCCGCTGGCTTAAACCTCTTCGTCGCCGCAATTCCTTTATGCTCGCCACGTTGGCGCTCCTTCACCGTTTTACACCAACTTGTTTAGATAGAAGATACGATTCTACCCCATTTTCGAAGTGAATTCCACTAACCCGAAGGGCAGGGTTCCACGCGTACCCGTGGGTATCTACATGTAGCCAAGCCACAAAACCTGCGATGCCCAGGGTGACGAAAACCTGCTTTGTTACATCGAACTCGTCACGTTTGGATCGCATGGGAGGATGCTCCGCTACGAGGAGTTATGCTACCTGGGGGATGAAATGCTTCTTGCTGCTATTAGTTAGAGTGGGCGAGCCTGAGCAATCTCGCG
>JBKHJJ010000021.1:0-15599 GCA_046538185.1 Dehalococcoidia bacterium | reverse complement strand
ACCGACGACCGGCGGTTTACGAAACCGCTGCTCTACCCCTGAGCTACGCTGGCACTGAACGCGAAAACCAGCTTTCGCTTAACTTTGGGTCCTAAATTATATGTGACTACACATTCATTGTAAAGGCAACTGACAAGTATCCCACGACTTCGCAGCCAACCCCTGAGCTCGTGTTGCATTAGCCAACATTCTGCCACCTGACGTTCAAATCGCAGCCCAAGGAAGCAACCACGGTGATAACCCCGGGCGGGCTCAAGCTGGATAATCGGCCAGGTAGTAGCTGTTCTATTGCCGCTAGGCACCTGAACTAACCGGAGCTTCCGGACCAATCTATGGTCAGCACGTGGTCATCATAGGTAGTGAGCCTTTCCATACCCGTTTTCGTAATCAGGTAGTCGTCTTCCACACCAACCGCTCCCGCATCCGGAAACACCAGCTTGGGTTCAACGGCCAGTACCATATTCTCCTTGAATTCCTCGCTGAACCTAGGGGCAATAATCGGATACTCGTCGATCTCAAGTCCAATACCGTGTCCAACGAAGCCAGCCTGATGCCCCTTGTAGCCCATGAAATGGTCCTGGTATCCCCTTCGTTTGACCATTTCTAATGCCTCCTCATAAAGCCGGGACCAGGACTTTCCAGGGCTAATCCATTGTTCCACAAAGTCCTTGATCTCTTTGGCAACAGAGTATGCCTCTTGCAGTTCGGGAGGTAGCTTTCCGATGACGAAAGTCCGGGTCATGTCAGTCACATAGCCATTAGTCCCCACACCAAAGTCAATAATCAGAGGTTCGTTCTCAGTGATAGTATTGAAACTGGCTCCTTGAGCAAAGGCTGGCGTGGTCCCAAGCCCACCCAGAGGAACACTCATTGTAGGAGAAGTGGTTGCGGTTTTGCCGCAGTAGACATGGGCAGAAAACATCTCCTGGTTATATCCCCGCATTCTTAGCAAACCCTGGTGCCCCAGGCGTCTGGCTAACCCTACCAGCATTGAATCAACCTCCAGTTCGGTCATGCCCGGCCGGATACTTCTTTGAGCTTCCAGCATGACCTGGCTCAGGATACCGCAAGCGGTCCTGATCTGTGAGATTTCGTACGGCGATTTGACCATCCGAATCTTCCTTATCGGTTCGGAGATATCGCGGAAATCTGCCTTCGGAAAGTCTCGCTGCAGGGCGAGATAGTATTTCACGGGCAGAACATCCATTTCCAGGCCTATTCTGCCACCTGTTGAATAGCCAAAGTCAGAAAGGGCCTGAGCCAGTTGCCGGCTGTTTCTTACCGGAATGACGCGACCCAGGCTTGATTCCTCCAGGGCCCGGTCGAGATTTCCCTGTACTGCCAGAACAGCTTCCCCTTCGGCGGGAATAAACAGAAAGGAACGCTGAATAGTGCCGGCGAAATAGAAGAGGTCGACGTTCTGCGATACTAGCGCTCCGCCGATGTCGTCATCCCCAAGCACTTCCTGCAATCGGGCAATCCGTGAGTGGATTTCTTCCCCTGGCGTGAGTTGGTATTCCAGTGCATCCTTCATGGCTCAGATTCACTACTCCTCTCTTGGTTCACGTGCGTATCTTACCAGGCCGCACATGGCTATCGCTGCCCTCTCCGGAGTGGGGTACAAAGCTACACCGCTTTCAACGAACTCTTGCTTTTCCTCAACCCAGACCCCGGGCGGCGACGGAAAGCAGCAGACTACAGGCTTCCCGTGAGCACGCGACTTAAGCACGGTGGTTAACTCCTTGAGCAAAGGCCTGTTTGCCGAGGCGTAAGCAGCGTAAAGCAGCACGCCGTCCGTATTACCATCCGCCAGGACCACCTCAACCATCTTCCTTATGGTCTCACTATCATACCAGGCAGGCCCCATGTCAATAGGGTTCGACCGCATGGCTAAGGGAGGCAGTAACTGGTGCACCCGCTCAGTGGTCTCCGACGAGAAATCGGCTAATAACAGACCGTTCTGTTCACAGACATCACTCATGATTATGCCGGGACCGGCCTGGCCGGAGAGAATGGCCACGCGATTGCCCCTGGGCAAAGGACACAAACTAAGGGCCCTGGCTACATCCAGTAGCTCGGTTGGGCTGTCGGCCACAACAATGCCAGCTTGCTTGAAGGCGGCCGTATAGATTTCATGCTTGCCAGCCACAGACCCGGTGTGCGAATAGGCTGCCTTATCTCCCAAGCTGAATCTTCCCGCCTTGAAAGCTACAATGGGCTTTTTCCCGGTCACCCTGCTGGCCACCTCGAACAGCCGGCGGGCGTTATCCGTGCCTTCCACGTAGATCATTATCACTCTGGTGTCAGGATCATCGGCCATATATTCCAGGATGTCGGCAAACTCAACATTACACCTGTTGCCAATTCCGATAATCTTGCTCATGCCAACTTGCTCCTGCATTGCCAGCGGAGCCATAAGGTGGCAGAACCCTCCACTCTGACTTACCAGGCTTATATCTCCCTTCGGAGTGAGCGAGAACTCCGGCGTGAAGGAGGCATTAAGATTGGCATGAAGGTTCACGAAGCCAAATGTGTTGGGGCCGATTACCCTGATATCGGCTCGGTCAGCAATAGTCGCTATTTCGTTCTGTAACGCAGCTCCGGATTCATCCTCGATTTCTTTGAATCCTGCGGTAATGAGGACAACGCCCTTTACGCCTATTCCAGCACACTCATTTAGCAACTGCGGCACCAAGGAACTGCGCACTGCAATGATGGCCAGATCAACCTTGCCTGGTACCGATTTTACTGAGGAATAAGCCTTGAACCCGTCTATTTCTGGCAGCCTGGGATGTACGGGATATATCTTTCCCGGGAAGCCGCTCATTATCAGGCTTTTCATACAGTGATAGCCCAGCTTCTTGAAATCGGGCGATGCCCCTACCACTGCCACTGAACGGGGGTAAAACATAGAGTTGAACCGATTCCAGTTAGACAATTCACCGGTGCTGGTAGAACCTGTCTTGCCGCTTATCATGGGTTCTCGCACCGTTACTGATCCCATCCACGTCTTACCAGCCGTTACCTGAGGGAGCACCCTTCCAGTGAAGGCTCCCCTCAGTCCAAAGAAAATACAGCCACCCGGACCACCGGTGCTGTATTTGGCATTGCCAGGCGACAAGAAGAAGCGGTATTATGTCACCCAGCAAGCGTAGCCTGTTAGATTTATTCCTCTTTCAACGTTCACACGAACTAAAACGCTGAGAAGTCTCTCGATAGTGAAATTGTGATCCGGCCATTCTTCAATTTTGTATGCTGGCTCACTCTTTTTCTTTATACCACTCACGTATCCCTCGCCGCAGGATCTTCCCGGTGGCTGTCCTAGGCATATCCTCCGCCTTAATGAAGTCCACCGACTTAGGCCGCTTGTAACCGGCTATCTTGCCCCGGCAGTGCTCCATAATCTCTTTTCCCAACTCCTCGGAGGGCTCCACCCCGTCAACTGGAACAACCACTGCCTTGATGGCCTCTCCCCACTTCCGATCGGGTATCCCAACCACCGCCACGTCCTTTACCTTCGGGTGGCTGGCAATGAGCTGTTCTATTTCGAATGGAAAAACGTTCTCACCACCGGTAATTATCATGTCCGCCTTGCGGTCCATCAAGGCGTAGTACCCGTCTTCGTCACGAAAAGCCATGTCACCGGTGCGGAAATACCCCTCGCCGAATTTGAAGGCTTCCCGTGTTCTTTCCGGGTCTTTAAGATACTCCGTGAACATCGAGGGGGCACGTACACATATCTCACCTACCTCGCCCTCAGGGACCTCGGTTCCCTCCTCGTCCATAAGCCTTATCTTTTCCAGGCCATACAACTCCCTCCCGATACTCCCCAGCTTCTTCAACTGTTCATGCGGCCAAAGGAGAGTCGTTCCGCCTGCTTCCGTAGTTCCATATTCCTCAAAAAGGCCGGCATTCTTCCAATACTCCATCGCAGCCAATTTGGTCTCCTTCCGAACAGGCGCCGAGGAACACAGGAGCTTTTTCATGCCCGAAACATCGTATTTTGCCTTCACGTCCTCAGGCAGGTCGAGCATCATTACATAGTGTGTAGGCACCAGTGAAGTAAAAGTAATCCCTTCGTCCTGCATGGTCTTAATGTAATGCTCCGGATCAAAGCTGACCCGGTTATATATGCACACCCCCCCACCAACCCAGGTAAAAACCCACGAAAAGAAGATGGAGTTAATGTGACTCGTCGGCATCACCAGCAGGGCTATGTCGTCCGTGCCGAAGCCGAAATTTACTACGTGCAACCAATTGTAGGCAATGAAGCTTTTGTGCGAGCGCACCACTCCCTTGGGCTTCCCCGTAGTCCCGGATGTGTAGGTAATTGTCCAGGGGGCTTCTTCGTCTACGTCTATGCCCGGTTCCTTCGAGGACCCTTTCTGGATGACTTCCTCGTAGTGCTGATACCCCGCAGGAGCCTTCTCGTCCCCGAAGAAAAGATAGTTATCACGGGCAATGGGCAACTGGTCACGAATGGAATCCACCCCCTCCACGAACTCCTTTGCCACTACAAACGCCTTGGCCTCCCCGTGCTCACATATATACTGATATTCCGGAGGTGCCAGCCGAAACAGCACGGGTATTATGGTTAGGCCGACTTTGGCTGCTGCTCCGTACATCTCCATCCACTCCACACAATTGTAGGCAATGGCGGCGAACCTGTCTCCGGGCTTCAGACCAATACCCAGCAGAGCATTGCCCAACCTGTTACATCTTTCATTCCATTGCTTGAAGGTTAGAGACCGACTAAGGTCCTTCGCTCCCATCTTGTCGGGATGCAGGTACGCATTGTTCCTTAAGACATCTCCTGCATTTAACCATTTGCCCATTCGTTGACCTCCTGTCTATGACGTTTTGTCAGACTTGGTTTTTCCTGGCAAAGCTTACCAGTTCCGTTTCAACCTACGTTTCACTGGCCGGAAAACGTAGGATTCTCCTCAAGACTTCTTACCCCACTTCTCTATCCATTTTGCTTTGACCTGCGGGTTAACAGGATAGCGGGGCCATTCCCTCTTAAGGGCCATGATAGCCTGGCTCATCGGCTTGTGCCAGAATTCCGGGCCCGAGTCGGCGACGGTCGAGTACCAGGCACTGTGGCCGGTAAGGATGACATTTGGCATTTTGAGAAGCGGGTTATCCGGAGCGATGGGTTCGTCCACGGTGACATCAAGTCCTGCGCCAGCAATAACTCCCTCCTGTAAAGCCCTAATCAGAGCTGCCTGGTCCAGAATGTCGCCCCGGGCAGCATTGACCAGATAACACGAAGGCTTCATCTTCTTGAACTGCTCATAGCCGAGCATGCCTCTCGTCTCTGCGGTAACCAGCGCATGGATTACAATTACGTCCGAGTCCCTGAGGAGTGTGTTAAGGTCTACCGGTATTATCCCGCGGCTTGCCAGAACTGCTCCCAGAATATACGGGTCATATCCAATGACTTTCATTCCCAGGCCCTTAAACTTGAGGGCCGTTGCGGTACCTATGCTGCCCAGGCCTATGATGCCAGCAGTTTGGTCCCGTAACCGAAATACCGGAGGCTGGGCAATCTCTTCCACCGCTTTTCGGTTGGGAGGCACAAAAAGGACCTGCCTCTCCTTCACCGCTTTGTCCAGCTGAAGAAGTTTGCGGCCAAGAGCAAGGGCAAGTGCTACTGCGTGATCTGACACTTCATCCAGACAGTAGTCGGGAGTATTGGTAACCACGATACCGTACTCTGTGGCGGCCGCTAAATCGACGCGGTCGTAAGCCAGACCAAGACTGGCCAGGATGCGACACTTGGAAAGGCTGCCAAGTACCCGCCGGGTGAACGGCTGAAGCGGAGCAGAACCCAGCACAGCATCCGCATCGGCGGCATTGCTAATAAGTTCATCTTCTGTCCGCCAAACGCCCGTAACCAGTGTGGCATCCAGGGGTTTCAGCAGGTCTTCTCCGAAATCCAGACCTGTGGCAAAGGTGTTAACAACTTTGAAGCTCATTGGCTCCTCCTTTCTTGAGTTCTTTTCGACGTCATTCCGACCTGAAGCTCATTTGGGTTGCTTAGATCATCCACGATAGGCGATTTGCTGTACTCTATGCGGTGTGCTGGTTCAACCAATGTGGCCACCCCCGACGCTGCCACCCTTTCTGCATATGCCATCCCTTTGTCTAATGGTTTGGCTTCTCCGAGATTTCTAGTGCTTCACATAGTATATTACACTACAGCGCCCTGTCAATAGACGAACGGGAGAGCTCAATTCACTGTCCTCTGGTTCGGGCGACTTCACCCCTGCGTCTTAGCACGAAGAACACCACCAACCCCACTACTATCACTCCCGCTGCAATTCCAAGAATCGAACCTTCACTGACTTCTCGTTCAAAGCTGGCGGTTACGATATAGTTGCCCTGCATGGTGATGCTGGTTTCGGCGGCATTCACATCAGCGATGGTGTCCACATCGCCGCTCCAGTTGACAAAGCGGTACCCTGCCTGGGGGTCACCGGTTAGGTTGACAATTTCCCCAGCAAGACACGTGTGTGTCCCTTCGCCAGGGACAGCAACCGACCCGCCTGCAGTGCTGGAGATAGTGAGGTTGTGAGTCATGAATTGCTTCCCGCTCAAGAACGGATAACTCTCACTATCAACGATATTCCAGGTGTAAGTGTCATCGGTCTCGCCGCGACCGACCGCGGTTATGTCCCACGGGGCATCCAACCCCTGCGTCTTGGTCTCTGTGAAGGTCATAATGCTCATCATTTCGGCGGTGGTCCTGTCCAGCCCACCGTCGCTCGTCTCCATCCCGGAAGCCTCGCTGTCCCAGAAGCAGTCTCTCACAACACCATCATTCCCCCCTACGAAGCCACCAACCGAGCTATTGCCACTCACGCTCCCGCTGGAATAGGAATTCCTGACAATGCCCCGGTTGTATCCCGCCAGACCGCCAACCAGGGTATCACCCGCCACGCTGCTGCTTGCATAAGACCTTGCCAAAGTGCCCCCATAATCATTGAATCCGACCACGCCACCGACACGTAGATCGCCGGTCACGTTGCCGCTGGAATAGCAGTTGCCCACCGTTCCCTCCTGGTTGTGGCCCACGAGACCCCCAACATACTCGTCCCCTGTCACATCGCTCTCGGCACCAGAATCGCCGATGGATCCATCATTTAGCCCCACTAACCCCCCAACACCTAGCCCACCCATGACACTTCCATCCGAATATGAGCTGCTCACATTGTCCATGTTATACCCAACTAGACCACCAACCAGAATATAATATCCGGTCACCATTCCTTCAAAGGAGCAACCCTTCACCGTCTCAATATTCAACCCCACCACCCCACCAACACGCGACCCGCCAGTAATGTTCCCGTTGGAACAACAGCTATTCACAGTCCCACCATTGAGGCCCACCAGACCCCCGACTCCAACATCCCCGGTAACATTCGCATTCATCACGTATAAATTCTCGATCACCCCTCCTTCATCCCACCCCACCACAGCACCAAAAAGCCCCACAGCCATCTCATCAGCTCGATCTATGAAAAGGTCTCGAATCTCATATCCCTGCCCATCGAAGGTCCCGACAAACGGGGCAAACGACCCGCCCGACTCATAGATTCCAATTGGCTCCCAGCCCTTACCCTCATTGGCTGCCAGCCCTGCCAGTTCTTCGTAGCCGGCAGTAGTGGCATCGAGGTCGTTCATCAGAACATAATGGCTGCTCAGGTTGTTTGTGATGGCATGCAACTCATACCAATCCCGTATTTCCGTTACCGGCGACGCTGCAACCACCGGAGACAGCAATGGTAATGCCAGGCTCAAGATTGCCAAAGCTGAAATCATGCTGCATGCGAACTTCTTCTTCTCTGTCATTTCTGCACTCTCCTTTGTCCTTTACCTGTAGTGTGGCCATTACCCGGTCCATTTCCGCCCTATCAGCACGAATCCGGGCACAGTGACATCTGTCATTAGCACGCCTCGACATACCGGGAAACCACTGACATTTCCATCAACCTGAATTGCAGGAAACCCAGCCGCGAATCTCCGAAACTTGACTCGGTTACTGGATATCCTAATTGACTTTGAAGCTGTACGTCTCGCCCCGTACGCCTGTTCGCAAACAAGGAAGTGAAAGTGACAGGCACCGGCCTGAATGTTACAACATTAGCTGAAACAATGGTTGTCTCCCTGCCTGTCCTCTTCAAGATAATATACTGACACCAGCCATATCAATAGTCGGCGAAGGACCGATCTTTGGCGCGACGTTGAAACCACAAAGCCTACTTCACGGCCTGTCGAGACATTTCGTAACCAAGGTCAAAGGCTTTAAGATTAACCGGGACTACCTTGGCCGGGAAACGCGACTCGATGAATTCCTTTATCGTGGGTATCTTTAAGGGCAGCAATTCAGTACCAAACAATGCCCCCAGCATCACAACATTGGCCGCCAGCAGGCTGCCGGCCTCCCGGGCGATTTGATTGGCATCCAGCTTGATTATCTTGCTGGTGATGATGTTCAGCTTTTCCAGTACTTGCTCTAGACTGGGGTAACCGCTCTGACCCAGCGAGACAGTGAAAGGCACTATCGGCACCGTGTTAAGTATGACCATGCCCGACTTCGATAGAAAGCCCGCGGTCCTGAGGGCCTCCGAAGGCTCCATTCCTATGATAATGTCGCATTTTCCTGCCGGGATGAGAGGGCCATACACGTCCTCTCCCACTCTTATGATGCTGGTTACCGAACCGCCTCTGACCGCCATTCCAAGTATCTCAGATCCCCTAACCGTCAGCCCGTCGGCAATCGCCGCCTTCCCCAGCAGTTCCGACATCAGAATCACCCCCTGTCCGCCAACACCAGTGATTAGAATGTTGAATTCTTTTACCATTTCATTCACTCCTGTACTATAGCATTGTAGGGGCAGACCTGGGCACAGACACTGCAGCCAGTGCACTGCGAGGCGTCAATCACCACCTTATCCCCCTGTTTTATTATCGCCGGGCAACCCAGAAGTTTGATGCAGGCGTTACACTTGGGGTTGCATTTGTCCTGGTCTACACGGTAGGGAATAACCTTCTCTCCCGCTTTTCTCTTATCCCTTAACTCAATCATGGCGCAGGGCCTTCGGAAAACGAGGACAGCCGGCCCCTCGAACCTCATTGCCTTTTCTGCGGCCTCGGTTGCTGTTTTGAGGTTGAAGGGGTCAACGACCTCCACGAATTCGACTCCGCAGGCTCTGGCCACATCTTCTGCTTTCAAGGCAACAGTCTCACCTCCCGTAGCAGTATAGCCAGTGCCGGGGTGAGGCTGAAAACCGGTCATAGCAGTGGCTGAGTTGTCAAGCACGACCATGGTGACATTTGCCTTGTTGTAAACCGCATCTATTAGCGGCGGTATTCCCGCATGGAAGAAGGTCGAATCACCCAGATGAGCTATTATAGGAGCATCTACTACACGCGCCATACCGTTGGCAATCCCAAAGCTCCCCCCCATACAAACGGTGGTATCTACAGCCTGCAGTGGCGGGTTCAAACCCAAAGTATAGCAGCCGATGTCACTGGGATATATAGGCTCTATATCTGTGCCATATTCCCTCGCCAGTTTCTGTGCTGCCGCAGTGATGGCGCGGAAGGAGGCGCGGTGGGGGCAGCCGGGACATAAGGCCGGCGGCCTCAAGGGCAGAAGCGGAGCTGCCTCCTTTTCCAGTCTATCTAGCTCAGAGAAATCGACGGGCAACTTGGCTTTGGTCAACTGGGCTATAGCCTCGGTGACCTTTCTCGTGGACAACTCTCCTATCTGAGACACTATGTCCTTGCCGTGAACATTAACCGCGATATTATGCTCTCCAGCTATGGCTTTCACATGAAGCTCAACGAACGGATCCAGCTCTTCTACTACCAGTACCTCCTTCACTGACTTCAGCAGGTTGATTATCAGCTCCTCGGGAAGAGGATTGGGCGTCCCGATCTTCAGTACGGAGACCTTATCTTCAAGACCCAGCCATTTCACCGCCTCCATTGTATAGCTGTATGACAGTCCACAGGCCATGACACCCAGCTTGGCCTTGTCCGCCATTTGTAGCTTATTGTACGGCATGGTGTTTGTCGCCTTCTTTATCTTCTCAAATCTTTCCAGCATTAGGGGCTTGTTTATTCTGGCCGTACGGGGAACATACACATACAGGCTGGGATCTTTCTTAAAGGAGCCTTTTCTCCTTTCCCGGTTTATTTCCCCCAGGGCAATATCACTCCGCCCATGGCCTATCCTGGTCACCGACCTTACCATGAACATCTGCCCGAACTCTTCGGACAATCGGAAGGCGTCAGCTGTCATGTCCTTCGCTTCCTGCACCGAGGATGGCTCAAGAACAGGTATGAAGGCCTGCTGGGCAACCCAACGACTGTCCTGCTCGTTCTGAGAGCTCCAGGCCCACGGGTCGTCAGCTACCACTACAACCAGCCCTCCCTTGGCACGGATATGGCTGGCAGTCATCAAAGGATCATGGGCTACGTTAAGCCCTACATGTTTCATTGATGCCATGGACCTTACCCCACAGATTGAAGCGCCCAGTGCAACCTCGAATGCCGTCTTTTCGTTGGTTGACCACTCAACATACATGTCAACTTCTTTCGCTACCTCCGCCAGGTGTTCCAGTATTTCACTTGACGGCGTACCGGGATAAGCAGCGGCAACCTGAACACCGGCCTCTATCGCTCCCCTTGCTATCGCTTCATTGCCCAGGACGAAGATTCTTTCCCCGGGCGCATCGGAACTAATGGTTAATTCTTTCAAACTAACCTCCTTTCTGGCGTTGATATGCGTTTAAGAACGGTTACAAATATCACGGTCAGTCTCTTCTACTTCGACTAAAACGCCCTTAACTGCTTGGCTTAGCGTATTTTTCTCGTAGTTTTGGCTTTTCTATCTTACCCGTCGGATTGCGCGGTACCTTATCAAATATGATCCTCCGCGGTCTCTTGTAACGGGGCAGATTCTGCTCACAGAACTCTTTTACCTCTTCCTCAGTCAGCGTCTCCCCCGGCTTGGGGTCGATTACGGCTACAGCTATCTCTCCCAACCTCTCATCGGGAATACCGATCACGCCGGCGTCGTAGATCTTCTGGTGTCGCCGCAAGACTTCCTCCACCTCTACAGGGAAGATGTTCTCACCGCCGCTGATGACCAGGTCCTTCTTTCTATCAACAATGTAGATGAACCGATCGTCATCCTGTTTCGCCATGTCGCCGGTGTATAGCCAGCCTCCCTTCAAGGTTTCCGCCGTTCTTTCCGGATTCTTGTAGTATTCCTTCATCACCCCATTACCTCTGATCACCAACTCACCGACCTCCCCCCGGCCAACATCATTACCCTTGTCATCGACAATGCGAGCCTCCCAGTTAAACCCGGCTTTGCCGGTAGCCTGCAAGTTGTGACTGTCCTCTATGTTCAGGTGGACGCACCCCGGTCCAGCGCTTTCGCTCAGTCCGTAACTCGATGCGTACTGCATATCGGGGAAGTATTCTTTCCAATGCCTGATCAGGCTCGGCGGTATGGGCTGTGCTCCCGTATGCATGAGGCGCCAGCAACTCAGGTCGTAGTCGTCTTTCTTCAATTCCCCTTTATCCAGAGCAAAAAGAATGTCCTGCACCCAGGGCACCAGCAACCAGACTATGGTCCCCCTTTCCTTGTGGACTGTTTCCAACAGGTTCTTGGGGTTGAATTCAGTTAACAGTACGGCGCGACCACCAACAACCAGACTTCCAAACCAGTGCATTTTGGCCCCAGTATGGTACAGTGGCGGAATAACAACGAAGTTGTCATCGTGAGTTTGATAATGGTGACGGTTCTCGGTGACCACGGCACACTCCATATTCTTGTGAGTGAGTAGTATCGCTTTAGGCGCACCCGTGGTGCCCGACGTAAAGTATAGCCCGCATTCATCCGCGTCATTCAGTTCCACCTCCACAGGCTGGGCGGAAGCCTTGCTTACCATCTGCTCAAAGTTCTCCATGCCTTCGGGCAGGGATTGTCCAGTCGCAATATAGTGCTTGATTGAGGCCAGCTGCGGGCGGACTGCATCTACCCGCTCGATGAATTGCTCACCTAGAATCATCACCTTGCCTTCAGCAATATCGGCACAGTACTTGAAGTCTTCACTGGTGAACCTGAAATTAAGGGGCACTGCCCATGCCCCGGTTCTGACAATCCCGAAATACGCTTCCAGCCAGTTAATGGAGTTCATCATCCAGTGTAATACCTTGTCACCCTTCTTCACCCCTCGCTCCATAAGGGCGTTGGCGACCCTGTTGACCCTTTGGTCAAACTCCTTCCAGGTAATTTCCTTTCTTAAGCCCTGGCTCGGTCTCAATTCTATGAGAGCGCTATCACCGGGATACATTCTGGCATTCCTGGCTACCATCTCAGATATGGTCATGTTTCTGTGTCCTCCATCTGGCTCAAGGCCCCTGGTTTATCACAAAAGACTCCGGCAGCATGTCAAAGCGATCACGTCTGTCCGGAGTTCTTCATTGACGGGAAATCGATACCGGGCGCTATCATAGCACGCATACCAAAGTTTGTCCACTCCCATCGGCTACCTTGCAGTCCCCGCTACGGCTCCATACGGAGCCACAACGTGTCAGCTATTCACGGTTTCTCGGCTACTTCTTACCGACGTACGTTTCCCGCAGCTTGGGCTTCTCTATCTTGCCCGAAGGGTTGCGCGGAACCGCCGCAAAGACTATCTTCTCCGGCCATTTATACTTAGCTAACCCCTGGTCCTTGCAGAAACCAACAACTTCCTCTTCGGTCATGGTCTCCCCGGGGTGAAGCTGAACGACCGCCATCGCGATCTCCACAAGACGCTCATGGGGATAGCCTATCACCGCCGCATCGGCAATCTTGGGAGAGCGGCGTAATGCGTCCTCAATCTCCACCGGGAAGATATTCTCACCGCCCCTGATGATAAGGTCCTTCTTCCGGTCGGCAATATAGATGTAGCCGTCCTGGTCCTGCCGCACCAGATCACCGGTAAAGAGCCAGCCATCCTTGATAGTCTTGGCTGTCATCTCAGGGTTCCTGAAATATTCCTTCATGTTTCGGGGGCCTCGCAACAGCAATTCACCGACTTCCCCGACCGGGACATCCTTGCCTTCCTCGTCAACCACCCGCGCCTCAACATTGAAGGTCGGCTTACCGATGGAACCCCGCCGTTCCAGGACATCATCATCATAAAGGTTGACCGTCCCCCCACCACCCCCTTCAGTGATCCCATAGATATTTCCCGTCTTGAAAGGTACCAGCTTCTTCATATCCTCAAACAGCGCTGCAGGAACCGGCTGGGCGCCGATTACGATGCTCCCCGTGACGTGGGAAAAATCATATTTGCTGAGATCGATTTCTCCCCTCTTGATGGCGTTGATCGAATCGGACATGGTGGGTACCGTAACCCACCCATTGTTTACCTTTTCATTGCACACCGTATCGAGCAGATAGTTGGGCTTGTCGAGTTCCAGCAGTATCACTATCTTGCCGCCGGCCAAGTAAGAAGGAAAGGCAAGGAAGAAACTGCCGCTGTGATAGAAGGGATGCGGTGCCAGGTACACCGTGTCATAACCCTCCGAGTAGCTCAAAGCATTGCCGATCGCAATGTTGTACAGGGTCTTGTGGGCCTGACAAACGGGCTTCGGAGCCCCGGTCGTTCCCGACGTAAACATCAATTCAGCCGGGTCATCGTCGTCCATTTCCACCAGAATATCCTCGGGCCTGGAGCTTGCCAGCACTTCTGTGTATGGGACCATGCCTGGAGGGACATTTTCACCGATGCAAATATAGGACTTGATCGATTCCAGTTCCTTCTGTATCGGTGCTACTTTCGGCACGAACCCGTCTCCCAGAATAAAAGCCTTCGGGTGAACGGCATCACAGGCATACTTGATGTCCGCACTGGCAAACCGGAAATTGAGCGGAAGCGCCCCCGCCCCTACTCTTAGTATGGCATGGTAGGTTACCACCCATTCCAGGCTGTTCATCTGCAGGTGCACCACGAAATCGCCTTTTTTCACCCCCAGCTTTGTCTGCAGGTAATGGGCCACCCGGTTCGTCTGTTCATTGAATTCCTGCCAGTTAAGCACCCGCCGCATGCCTTTGGAAGGCCTGACCTCAATCAAGAACTCCTTCTGCGGATACTTCTTCGCGTTGATAATGCCATAGGAAGCAAAATTCATTGTCCCTCCTTCTTATTCTTGACCTTTTGTTTCTTCACCGAGCGACGAATTGTTCTCCTACTAGTAACACGTGACGCCCTTTCCAGTCTAACTTATCACAACATTTCGCCTTAATCAAGAGGACTTCAGGGAGATTGCTTCGGCTGACTCCGTCAGCCTCGCAATGAGAAATATTCGTGTCATTGTGAGCGAATTGAAGAATCTGGTCCCTTCAAGGACAGCTCCCCAAAAACATCCAATCCCCTCAGGGCAAACTGTACCAAGAGTCCTCCCCACACCTCAAGAACGCCTAAACCTATAATACAACTAATACGACACAAGCCGGCCGAGCAACGGCGCCTTGCACGAATTTTCTTGTTGAGAGCCCGACCTTTCAGGCCCATCTTCAGTTGTCTTCAACTGCGAAAAACAGCCACCGTATCCACCCATTCCTCTACGAGCTATCAGGTCTTCCAAGAAAACACCGCCCATCCGCGAGGCGTTACTTCATCAGACCGGGGAGGAAAAGGGCAATCTGGGGGAACGCCAGCAGGAAAACGACACAGATCCAAATGGCAATCAGGTAAGGCCATACTTTCCGGAAGATATCCATTACCGGCGTCTCCTTGTCCACCGCATACACCACATACACGTTAGCGCCCACAGGCGGTGTCAGCACCCCCATCCCCAAGGCCAGGGTCATGATGACTCCAAACCACACCGGGTCGAAACCCAGCGCCAGCGCTGCCGGGAAGAAAATCGGTATTGTCAGCAAAATCATGGCCAGGGCGTCGACAACACAGCCCATTGCCATGAGGATGACGAGGATGGCAATCATGACGGCGAATGGCGGGAGGGGAAGTGCCACCGTCCACTCCGCCACCATCGCAGGAATGTACGTAATTTGCAGAAAGTTACCGTAGATGGCAGCCGCAGCCACCAGAAACATGACCATGGTCGCCGTGCGGATAGTATCTTTCAGCGAGTTCACAAAGCCCCGCCAGCTGAAGGACCGTCTTGCCAGCACTACCAGCAGCGTGGCAAAAGCGCCGATCGAGCCGGCCTCAGTGCCTGTTATGACTATCGGAAAATCCGGAAAGATGGATTTGCCCACGAGCAGGCCAATTACAGCCACAAAGATGATTATGACCTCTATCCCCCCGGTAGCGACGGACTTTATTCTCTCTTTCCAAGGAAAGGACGGACCGGGCGGCGCTATTTCCGGCCTGCGCAGTACCATCAGGTAGGTGCCCACCATGAAAAGCACCATCAGGAGCAGGCCGGGGAAAATACCGGCGATGAATAGCTGGCCGACGCTCTGTGCCGTCAGACTGGCGTAGACGATGAAGATGACGCTGGGAGGAATAAGCACCCCCAGGATGCCGGAGGCGGCAACATTGGCCCCGGCCAGGCCG
>JBKHJJ010000133.1:0-3490 GCA_046538185.1 Dehalococcoidia bacterium | reverse complement strand
AATTATGACGCAGCAAGGAGCATTTCGGTAACAGTTACTTTTGACGCAACACGGGGGGTGTGCTGGCTCACTGTAGGGGCTCAACAAGCGTCCAGGGCAGTGAGCAATGTACACAGGGGACAAATCACCCACAAAGGCGTGGCCGACATATTGGTCACACTGCCACAGGCGCTTCAGCTAGGGCATTATGACCGGGACGTAGTCCCCGTTTTTTTGCTTTCACTATGACCGGGTAAACTCCAGATGCAGAATGTCCCGGCTGGTTTCTGTGGTTTTGACCCCATCGTCTATGCGGCAGCCTGCTACCCAGATAATCTGCTCAGGGGAACAGACAATCGGAATGCGGCCTCGCCAGGAACGGGGTATTTTGGCATCGACCATGAAATCCTGAAGTCTCTTGGGCATGCTCATGCCCAGGGGCTGAAACCTGTCTCCCGGATGACGACGGCGGACAAAGAGGTCGGTTCCTGTTTTGTGCAAGTCGAAATCGGCTGAGATTGGCTCGTGCGGTGGGTTCTGCGTGAGTTTTCTTGGTCGGTTTGCTTTTTCCGGACGACCATACAGGCGGGGCTCGTAATGACCCTCCTGCGGTGGCTGCCGGAATATGGTGGCTATCACCTTCCATCCGGGCAGGACCGTCTCACCCGGCACTTTGAGATGCACCTCGCCGGCCAGTGGGGGCAAGTGACACTGTGATGAGGGCTGATATTGTTCAGCTCCGGCGAGGTCAAGGCCTGAAATGATTGGGCCGGGCCTGGCAATGACCAGACCGTCGTATTCTGTGTAGCAGATGAGTCCGTTTGGCATAGACAGGCTTTTCCCTACTGGCTTACTCAGCAGGCCTCTTGCCGATTCAATATGACTCGCTTCAATATCTCTGATATCCCCAGCCAGCCTGGCTACAGTCACTCGCAATAACTGCCTCTGCAAGGCTGTGGGCAACTCAGTGGCCTGCTTCCTATCGAGGTGAATGGTATCGTCTTCTTGACGGGCCACTTCATCCCATAATTCGGAAGCTTGCTGCTGAATGAAAGCGCTATCCTCTCTGGCGATCTCAGCCAAACGCAGCAGCGCCCGGTCAACGCTCGGATTGTACTGTCTGAGGAGAGGCAACAACTGAAGACGAAGCCGATTTCGGAATAAGGAAAGCGAAACGTTGGAGGAATCAATACGCGGGTTAAGCCCGTGTTTCTGACAGTAACTGGTTGTTTCCTCTCTGGTAGTGTCCAGAAGCGGTCTTATTATGAGGAGATTGCTTAGCTTACCCCGCGACGGCGTTGTTTCACTTTCGTACGGCATGGGTGAGCAGGGGGCCAGGCCACCTAATCCGCCGGTTCCGGCCCCCCGCAATATGTGCATCAAAACGGTTTCCACCTGGTCATCTCTGGTATGACCTGTGGCTACTGGATTAGCTCCCACCTCTCTGGCTACCCTGGCAAGAAAAGCATAACGTAGTTCCCGGGCTGCTTCCTCGAGGGAGGAATTCTTTTGGGCCCTGTAGGCAGCCACATCCTGTCTGTCAATGGTGAGGGGGATGCCCAGCGACTCAGCCAGATTGGAAACATATTCAACATCGGCTTCGGACTCTACCCCTCGAAGCCGATGGTCCAAGTGAGCCGCATACAGTCCTATGCCAGCTTCCTTTTGCCATTTTGCCAGGACATGAAGCAGGCATACTGAATCGGCACCACCTGATACCGCGACAACCACCGTCTCCCCGGGGGAGACCAAGCTGTGTTGCTGAATGAAATGTGTGATTCTTGACTTCAGGCTGATCCTATTCATAGAAATTGCTTGTTTGCCGGTTCCCTCGCAGTCAACAGGGGTAGAAGTATCGCTGAATATCAGCGGTCGGGATCCATAATCTTGAATCTTGGGGATGGCCTATCGCACCTACTGTGCCTCTATCTGGCTGGCTTCGACTTTTTCGGGCGGCACAGTTTGGCTATGTCTGTCGAAAAAGGACAAAACGATCCTCAGGTATTCATCAGGCTGCAGTGCATAGGTGTTGTGGCCGCAGGCGGGAAGAACAGCCAGTTCCCCTTTGGGCAGTGACCTATACATTAGAACAGCCTGCTCTACCTCGAATAGTCCGCTCCTATCGGGATATAAGACGAGAGCCGGACACCTGACATTCTTCAGAGTGTCCCTTAAATCAAACACTCCGAAGCCGTAGGCGCCTCCACCAACACAGGCAAGCGAATAAAGCTCCCGGGCGTAGGTTTTTCCATGCCAGTAGAAGAATTTGTGCTGGAATTCTGAGTCAGTCTCTTCAAAGGAGGAGAATAGCTTGCTGTTAAGTTCATACATCGTAATTCTGCTATAGCATAACGTGCTCGATATGGCTATAGCCTTGACCCTGTGAGGGTACCGGGCTGCATAGTGGAATCCTATAGCACCCCCCTCGCACTGACCCAAAAGGCGCATTTCGCCGTTGATGTTCAAGTACTGGAGCAGGGCCGATAACTCTTCAAGGCTATTCTGGATGTATTGGTCGCTCCGATAGTAATCCGGGAAGTTCTCTCCTCTATCTGACTCCCCAAAGCCTCTGCGGTCGTATGAAACGACTTTGTACCTGGCAGCAAAGGCGGGGATCAAGTCCTCCCACATCTTGGTGCAGCCGAACCCATGATGTAGCAGTATGAGAGGCTCTCCTCGACCGTGAACCTCGTAATAAATGTTGACCCCGTTGATACTTACTTGAGCCATCGTGCTTTGGGCTCCATTCTACAATCATTCCACGACCAGGTTCAAGAGCTTCTTGTTCTTCATGTCGACAAAGCCGTGAAGGGTAATCCTGAAGAACGGCAGAAACGTGCCGGGTATCGTCTGCAAAGTGAGAAACGGGTTGGTCAAGGACGCCCCCATGTCGTTCAGTGATTCCCTTACACTGGCGAAAGCGGCAGCCGTCTTGTCTACGGGCCCTCGACTCATAAAGCTGCCTATGGGCATAGGTACTTCAGCCGCTATCTCTCCGTTTCTCGATACTACCAGCCCCCCCTGTAACTCGACCAGACGGTTAGCCGCTGTGGCCATATCCATCTCATTGGCGCCAACCACAACCACGGGGCTACCCAGATCCCAGCTATAGCTGCAAGCGCAGGCACCCGACTTAAGGCCGGTTCCTTGAAGAAACCCGGATACGACCTTGCCCGTATTCCTTTTCCGCTCGATGATCGACACCGTGAGGGCGTCCTGCTGCAGGTCCGGTAGAATCGCGTCGTCCTGAACCGGCAGCCTAATCCGATTTTCCTCGGTGATTACTTCAGTTAGCAATTTCATGGCACGTACTGTGACCTTGCCCTTACGTCCCCCCGCAGAAACGATGAAGTCCGCTGGGCTGAATTTGCGGGGTACACGGATGGTTCCGGTCAGGATTTCCGGGTAGTCGAGTTCGTCGGGGTGCAACACAAGGTTTTTGTCCTGAACAATGATCTGGCCTTTGCTGATCACCCATTGACAGTCAATTTGGGCCAGGCCGGGCAAGATC
>JBKHJJ010000132.1:0-3492 GCA_046538185.1 Dehalococcoidia bacterium | reverse complement strand
TCCTTAGCTTGTTTCAATCCTAGGGTGGTCACCTCACGCACTGCCTTGATAACTTCGATTTTCTTCTCGCCAAAGCTCTTTAAGGTGACGCTGAATTCTGTCTGCTCCTCCGCCGGGGGTGCTTCTACCGTCTCGCCAGCAGCGGCTGCCGGAGCTGCCGCTGCTACGGGAGCAGCACTAACGCCGAATTCCTGCTCCAGGCTCTTGACCAGGTCAGCCAGGTCCAGCACCGTCATGCTCTTGATAGCAGCTATAATCTCCTCTTTGGTCAAAGCCTTAACCTGTTTCTTATCCTTTGAAGCTCCCTGCTCCTCTCCCTCCTCAACTTCTTTCTTTCCCCTTGGAGCCTTCTTCGCCTTCTCTTCTTCGACTTGTTTTTCTGATTCCTCTGGTGGCATGATTTCCTCCTTCGTTATTCCTTGGTAGTCTGTGCCTTGTTTTTCAATACGTTCATAAGCCCGTACAAAGGAGAACTGAGGACATTATGCAAAACTCCTATGGGGGCTTGTAATTGCCCAATTAGCTTGGAGATGAGGACTTCTCTAGGTGGCAAAGTAGCTAAGCTTACCACTTCCTCCGGAGTCAATACCCGGTCTCCTAGCAGTCCTCCTCTGATTTGCAGAGCCGATGATGCCGATTTGATATATTGGTTAAGGAGCTTGGCCATCCTGACTTCGTCATTGTAACCGAAAGCCAGGGCCACAGGACCCTCGATTATGTTCATCACATACGGTTTACCTGCCTTGTCGGCCGCCCGGCCGACCAGGGTGTTCTTGACCACATGGTACTCAATTCCTGCCTCAGACAGGGTATTGCGTAACTCAGCCATTTCTTTAGCCAGCAGGCCATGATAATTAGTAGAGATGATAATAGAGCTTCGCGACAGATCATCGACTAGGCTGCTCACGATCTGCATCTTCTTTTCTTTTAACATATTCACCCTCTCTTCAGTTCTCGCCTATTACAGGAGGGAAGAGTCTAAAATAAACAAAAATTCCTGTGCCAGTTGACACAGGTGTGACTTGCGCCTCGGCAGGCAACTCATTTAAACCCTCCGGGTACCTGCTGTCACTGGCTTCAATGCATTATAACACAAAGAATCAATCAGTCAATTTCTCCCTTCTGCCATCAACAATCCAAAATCGCCCCAGGTAGCCTGCCTGGATGAAAATCGATTGAAAGTTGGGAACACTGGCCAGCTCAATATATTTGACTTTCGATGCTATGCCCTGAGCTTCCGCCCGCTGCGTGAGTGAAACCAGAGCTAGCTTTGCTCCCATACCGGCAGCGTTTCCTGCCTGACGGAAGCGGCTTAAGGGCAGCGGCGGCAACATACCCACCGTCACCGCACTGGCTACATCGATGTAACTACCAAAGGCTCCGGCAATGATGACTCGCTTGATATCGTTCTCGGCATGGCCGCTCGCTTCCAGCAGTACCTCGATGCCCGTTCGAATAGCTGCCTTGGCCAACTGCAATTCTCTCACATCACGCCGCGTAATAGTGATGGCTGGCTGTCCGTCTCGGGTCTTTTCGTCGACCAGCACAAACTCACGCTGCCTCTTATAGTCTCGAACCCGGGGGTGATTGTCTGTTATTTTCCCGCCCTCATCAATGACTCCAGCCCGGTAAAGCTGGGCCAGTGCATCAAGTATGCCCGACCCGCAAATGCCGACAGGCGGTGCCTCATTTACAGTCTGGTACTGGATGTCATCACCGATGATTCGCAAGCGCTCTATAGCACCCGTGGCAGCTCGCATGCCGTGCTTGATATGACCGCCTTCGAAGGCCGGACCAGAGGCACAGGAAACGGCCATGGCTTCTCCATCATGTACCAGAGAAACCTCGGTATTGGTCCCGATGTCCAGGGCCACCACTGGTCCCTCGGTTTGCCTGAGTCCCGCTGCCAGCAACATCGCCACGTGGTCACTACCAACAAAACCAGCGATGTTAGGCAGCAGGTGTACATAGGCTCCGGCAGCAATGCCCACGCCAAGGTCACGGGCCTTGATCTCCAGGGCCTGGCTAATCGCGGGGACAAAGGGAGAGAGGGCGAGTTGCCGTACCGGTAGACCGAGGAACAGGTGGTGCATTGCAGTGTTGCCGACCACTACTGCGTCAACAACTTCCTCGGTATTGGCATTGGCCCCGGCACAAAGGTCGGCGCACAGCTCATTCATAGCTTCAACCACCAGTCTCTGCATAAGCACAGCCTCATCTGGGGACTTTATTACCCTGGTCATACGGCTAACAATGTCCTCTCCGTAGCTAATCTGAGGGTTCATCACTCCTTTGGCGGCTAAAGTGCGACCGTTACCGAGGTCAATCAGATAGCCAGCAATCTTGGTAGTGCCCAAGTCTATCGCTAACCCCAGCTGGCGGGTTGAGGGCACGAGAAGCGCTATCACTTCGTCGTTGCGAGCTACGGCCTGGCACTCCCAGTCCCACGACCGCAACTTATCAGAAAGGGTACACAGAACGCCAATATCTACCCTGCGGCAGTGCACGTCATGTTGCTGATTTAGGCCCTCGAGCAGCCGGTCGGCATCAGCCTGTGGTGCCGACAGGGAGGGCGCTACCAATTGCAGGGGGTAAGCCTGGACCGACGGCTCGAGAGCAACTCCTACCTCAACTCCCTCCACCTGGACGCGCTGTGGGGTAGTCATTGATTCAGCAGGCACCATCACTTTGCAATTACCGGCAGGGTAAGTCTGACAGGCCAGACGCCATCCCAGCTTCAGTTCATCAGAGGTAAATGCTTCCTGTTCGCTGGGCCCGGGTTTGGAGACATTACCCCTCAAGACTTGCACCTTACATGAATGACACGTTCCCTCGCCCCCACATATGCTGGCAATCCCAATTCCAAGCTGGCGAGCGCAGGTCAGTAGAGAATCATTCTTCTGGCACTCCCCTCTTAGACCTATCGGCTCAAACTCAACAGTGAAACCACTCATTTTCCTTCTACTCTGTTACTTCGTAATGGCATCTTTCCCTGAGACTGCAGCTACCGCGGCAGGAAGAACGAGGCTAGAGACCAAGAACATAGTGACTAGACCTACCAGAACCACATAGTTGTTTTTCACTGCACGACAGTACACCACGCACCCACTGCGCTTGTCAACCCTATTACACATTGACAGAAGTGAGTCGGGGGGCATACCATTCCTTAATCATCAGCCTGTCCAGAAACGATAGAGCCTTGATCCTGATTGACGAAGAGTCCAAGATGCAGGAGGGCAAACATAAGAACACCTAAGGCAGACCTCCACTCACACAGCAATTCCGGCCTGGGAAGGGCCCCGCAGTTAAGTTTGCCTTTGGCAGACCGGAAGGAATTGACCACTGGGTACCACATCATTCTGTCTTCGCCCCAGGAATTCATACTTTGCAGAGAAGGCTGGAGAGGAAAACGACAGAAAATGACTGAAAACAAATAGATGAGCGGCACAATAGTCATGGGCATTGGCAACCGACTGGGCGGCGATGATGCCG
>JBKHJJ010000131.1:0-3512 GCA_046538185.1 Dehalococcoidia bacterium | reverse complement strand
CGGCCATACAACTGGAGGTAGCAGCAGTCAAAGCAAGCTAGGGCAACAATCACTCATGTATTATCTTCAGGCGCGCTCCTCGAATAGGCTAGAATATCACAACGGGTTACGGTGAGGTGAACAATCACTTGAAATGTGTAATAAGGCTGGACTAGGAGAAAAATCGCTGGGCAACAAACAAGCCACCTGCTCCGGCTATCGCGACTAGCCAGAGGCCCTTATTCCACCGGAAAATCTTCGCGCCATCCAGAGGCCCGAACGGTATCAAGTTGAACAGTGCCAGCCAGGTGTTAATATATGCTCCCAGAGTGAAGAGCACAAATGGCTGCATGGCATGTAGCGCCAGGAACACCAGTGCCAGGCCGATGTTGGTGGCTGGCCCGGCCAGTGAGATAAGACCAACCTTCCTGTTGCTCAGGCTGATTGGTCCCCATGCAGTTGACCTGGGCTGGATCATGACTGCACCAGGGGCAGCGAAGACAAAGCCGAAAAGCGAGAAACCCACTGCCATGATTAGGCCCATGGGCCACATTACATACTCTGCGAAGCAGTTGAACCTTCGGGCAACAAGTCGATGAGCCAACTCGTGAAAGACAAACCCCAGGGAAACCGCAACCAGAGAGATGCCGACGGCGAAGGCGAGGACAGCCGGTTGCTGAAATACACCAATGCCACCGGAAAGGGCAATGCCGAATGCCAGCGCCAGCGCAAATGCGGATATGACCAGGTCCCTCAGCTCTTTCGCTCTCATCTCTTAGTGAAGTTTATCGCATAGTCATCACAGCTAACAACTCTGATGCTATCTAACAATCGAGAACAAGACAAAAGGGCTGGACATCCCGATACAGGGACTATCCAGCCCTTTTGAGTTCTGTTAGGCCATGGCCAAGTTGGCCTAACTCTTGCCGATTCTGAACATTTTCGTGCCACATACGGGACATACGCCTTGAGTGGCAGGCCTGCGGTTCTTCATGACGATACTTCTGGTATCTTTCATTTCCCTCTTGGCGCGGCACTTCATGCAGTATGCTTGCATTTGACCCTCCTTTCCTCGGAAGGCATAGTAGGCTATTCGCTTGTGCGTTGTCAATAGCCATTATAACTAAGATACCGAAACTGAACGGTTGACACGAATGTGGCTTCAGAGGCAAAAAAACAGGGTCGAGGAGTTAACCTCGACCCTGTTTGATTTGAAGAATATTATAATTTGAATAAGGCTGGACGCTCCATACTCCTCTTTGTTGCCTCTTCCTCTCGCCTCTTCTGTCTCTCAGTTCTTTCCCTCTCCTGCTTTGTCTGAGTCCGCCTCTCGTATATCCAGTCTTTCAGCCGACGTAACTCTGCCATCTGGTAGTCGCTCAGTGACTCGACCTGAATATCCTTGGGAAACTGGACGCCGCTTTCTTTGGTGCGATGGCGATTATAGACTTGGTTGGCGATGTAAAGGTAAATCTGTGTCCAGTCATGGTCCACTGGTTGAGTGAGGCAAGCAGTATAGAGATAGGCGCAAGCCTCGGCATCTGTCCCAGTCGGCTCCTCTCCCTTGAGTGCCTTCATGTTCATCACTAACCTCTCCAGGGTGACGGCATTTTTCAGCCACTCAGGAAGAGTATCACCCCAACCCCCGGGAAAGACAATAATGGGGTCTGTTAAAGCGCCAACAATGTCTGAGATGCCCTTCTCTATTTGAACTTCGGTTGTCAGATTATCACCTCCCTTTTGGGCAATAGTAGCCCTATCGGATGTGGGTACAGCCCCTCTAGTCGTTAAATCGCTTAATGTGCAGGCTCTGGTAGCCTGGCGGGCGGTAGGGGTCAATCGGATACTCTCCAAAGCCGTTCCAGAAGTCCAGCAGCCACAGGGTATAGCCGAAGTATTCCTGGCGCCGCAGTGCATAAGCTCTGTCAGTGAAGATACTCACCGAACATCCCCGTGTGCCCCTTAGCACAATGACGCTCGGCACTTCCCTATCGCCAAACATAGGTTGCTCTACTGTCATGCGACCTAGTTTCAAGTCGTTTACCCAGTAGTAAGAGCCATGCCCGCCATAAGCCCCGATATGGACATCTTTGCCCTCGAGCTCGGCAAGGACATTCATAAGCTCTTTCAAGGCTTCACGCCTCTTTTTGGCCAGGTTAACATGACGTTCTCGAGTGCCTAGCCTGACTGCTGTGCTCGGCTCTGGTTGTGTGACCTCTACCCCAGCTTCTTCGAAGATGCTAAGCTGGGTGGACATTCGTTCACCTCCTTTCTTTTAGATTTTGGGCAATAGTTCCCCTATTCAGCCTGGGTTTTTCTAAGTTTGCTCGGCTTTTCTCATCTTGTGCCACCATGCTTCCGGGCTCAAAATATCGGTGAGGATATGAATTTCACCGCAGTCCACAGTTACAGCAGGAAAACCACTGCAATGCTCTTTGATTGAGACAGTAGTTCCCGATGTATAGAGCTTATTAATTTCCTCGTAGGTTTGCTCTTTGACCTGGAGCAGTTCTAACCTGATATCCTTTCGCTTGACTCTAGTCATTCATGCTCCTTTCTTGCAGATTTTGGGCATAGTAGCCCTATCCGGAGTGCAACCTTAGACCAGGCTCGGCTGTTTGCCGTATTTGCCTTTCTTCTCTTCTGCCTCCAGCGCATCTTTCGGCACGGAGTCTCGGATTGACTGTAGCCTGGCCTTGAGCCGACCTACTGGCTCAACGTGGCTGCCGCCAATAGCCCTCTCTATCTCACCCAATAACCCATTGATGCGCTGCTCAACATACTGAGGGAGTTGAGGGATTTCCAGAGTTGCTTTGGCGACTTCCCTGGCACATTCCAGAGGCTCGACAGCCGCATTGATATGCTTTTCAATCATATCGGCTGCCTCCATCACCCGCATGGGACTCCATTTTATAGGCATAGATATCACCTCCTTTCTAGGCACGGGTAGCCCTATGTTTCTCTGCACACTTATTTAGAAGCAGTAGTATTGAACGTACTCCTCGCCTTCCTTACGGCAAGTCTCTATGTCCTTCGTCAAGGCCTCTTTGACATCATCTTCCATCTCGACCTCTGCTATGGCTCTATCAAGTGCTTCAAGAGGAAATACTGTTAAGCCATTGCAGTCATCGTCAAGGTATCGGTAGAAGCCGTATTCCTTGTCCAAGAACTCCATCAGCTTCTCATCGTGAGATAAATTGAAGCTATCTGGCCGAGCATACTCTATCTTAATTACCCTATAAGCACGCACTGACATTGTTATCACCTCCTTTCTGGGCAAGACTTCCCCTATCCCGACTGCCCAAGTCGGGCTGCATTTAGCTTCTTGCCAGCTTGCGATTAACTCGATAGCCAGCTTCGACCATAGCTAGCCTGTCCATCACCTTCGAATAAGGCTTGTGGCGATGGCTGTCTATCGTGTGGTAGCACTCCTCGCAGACCCAGATGCCTTGCGGTGTGTAAAGACGTAGCTTTATCCGACCAGCGACGCTTTTGCCACAGAAGTCGCAAATCACTTTTCCCCCTTTCTTGCC
>JBKHJJ010000020.1:0-15906 GCA_046538185.1 Dehalococcoidia bacterium | reverse complement strand
GCAGTGACAAAGAGGGCAAAGCCGAAAAGTCCGAAGATGATTGAAGGCACGCCGGCCAGGACTTCTATTCCGTAACGGATAAGCTCGGTAAGCCTGTTGTCCGGCGCGTATTCGGCCAGGTAGATGGCGGCGCCGAGACCGATCGGAACCAGAATAACGACGGTCAATCCGAGAAGGTACAGAGTGGCGACGATGACTGTGGAAATGCCACCTTCTCCTGACATGCCGCCTTCTGGGGGCGTCAACAAGAAGTCAAGGCTAATGCTTGGTATTCCTTGCACCAGGACATAGCCAATAATGACAACAAGAATCAGCACGGTGATTGCACCACCGCCCCAGATAAAGACCCAGGCTATTTTCTGGGAAAGTCTAGGTGAAAGTGTGAGCACGGACTCCTCTCTTCAGCGCAACAACGGCGATGCTGTTTATGATTAGAATGAAGATCAGAAGGACGATGCCGGTGGCAAAAAGGGCGTTCTCGTGTATACCGCTCGCATAATTGATTTCCACAGCGATATTACCGGTAAGGGTACGCGTCATGTCGAGCGGTGTTATGGCAAATTGGATAGAATTGCCGAGAACCATAATCATCGCCATAGTCTCCCCTATTGCCCGACCCATACCCAGTACGATGCTGGCGCCGATACCGGAACGGGCTGCTGGCAGCAGCACTTGCCTGATTGTCTGCCAGCGCGTTGCACCGAGCGCCAGCGCTCCTTCTTTATAAGAGGCCGGCACTGCCCTGATGCTGTCCTCGCTGATGCTGATAATAGTGGGTAATACCATAGCCGTCAGAACTATTGACGCAGCCAGCACGCTGAAGCCACGGCCGCCGAAATACTCGCGTATCGCTGGAACCAGGAGCACCATACCTACCAGTCCATAGACAACTGATGGGATTCCCACCAGCAGCTCCACTGCCGGCCGCAGGAGCTGCCGGACCTTAGGAGGGGCGACCTCAGCCAGCAGGATGGCACAGGCAATGCCCAGCGGTACTGCCAGAAGTAATGCGCCGGCAGTAACCTGCAGCGACCCCACTACCATGACGAGAATACCGTATTCGCCCTGCTGGGGCCGCCACGTGCTACCAAAGAGCAAGTCAAAGAAACCGACTTCCTGAAAAGCAGGCAATCCATCTCTGAATACGAACACGACAATCGCCAGCAGTACTATGAAAGATACTGTGGCGCTTATGAATACCGCGTACTTAGCCAGGCGATTGGTGAAGTAGCGTGACAAACCTTCTATTCCCTTCCAGTCAGGTAAGGTATTGGTTCCTTAGAGCCAATCCCCCAGATTATACTAAATCGTACCAGGTTGTTGCGAGAGAAGGGATTGACACTTCAGAGGCGCCAATCCCTTCACCCGCCTCATTAAGAAGCAATGGCCCTATGACGTTGGGCCGACCGGGATATAGTCTTGGGCTACAATCGCCTGCCCTTCCGTACCCAGGATCCAGGTGATGAACTCGTCCACCTTTCCTGTTGGCTCACCATCGGTAAGCATGTTGAGCGGGCGTACTACCGGGTAATCACCACTGAGGGCGTTCTCCACGGTAGCCTCTACACATCCTCCCCCTTCCTCTGCGTCCAGAGCGAACGCGTCGACGGTCTCATCAAGGTAGCCAAACGAGAGGAAGCCGATAGAGTATGGTTCGCCCGCCACAGCGGTTCTTAGTGCACCGTTAGAGGGCCACAGGGCAGCTTCTCCCGTGATGACTTCATCCCCCATCACCATATCCTCAAAGGCAGCTCTGGTACCGGAACCCTCTTCCCGGGCATGCACGTTAATGGTTTGGTT
This sequence comes from Dehalococcoidia bacterium, assembly GCA_046538185.1. Taxonomy (GTDB): domain Bacteria; phylum Chloroflexota; class Dehalococcoidia; order GIF9; family AB-539-J10; genus RBG-13-51-36. The sequence continues at coordinate 14,106 of JBKHJJ010000020.1, read as the reverse complement.
AGCGCCACCGACGTCGGCCCAGTTGGTTATGTTGCCGGAGAAGATAGCCCTTGTCTCGAGTATGGTGAGGCAGGTAACGTTGACGGAAGTGTCCGAGTCAGTGACTATAGCTATTCCGTCACTGGCAATGTGGTGCACTACCAGGTCGGGGTATTCGTCAAATTCCTCCTGCTTGATTGCGCGGGAAGCCATCCCGATGTCCACCGTGCCCTCACCCGCCGACTCGACGCCTACGCTTGAGCCTCCGCCTGCAACTGTTATAGTAACAGTGGTATCAACGTTGGTCATGTACTCATCGGACAGAGCTTCGGCTAATGGCTGGACGGTAGTGGAACCGGCCATAGAAATAGTAGTCGTACCCCCGTCCCCCGTACAGCCGGTCAGGGCGACAGCTACAGCAAGCACCGCTGCTGTTACTAGTATTAATCCTTTGCTTAGTCGTTTCTTGTTCAATTTCTTTCCTCCTTATTCTTGTTCTTGTTTAACTCACAAATGCCATTTCGTTGATTATGTGAGCCGCTAGTTGATGTTTGCCCAGGGCTTGCGGATGCTCGGCCACAAGGTGCAGGACAGCTTCCGCAGTAGCCAGATTGGTCGCCAGGGGCACGTTGTGGACATCGCAGATCCTCAACAGTGCAGAAACGTCAGGTTCTTGAGGATGGGCCGTAAGAGGGTCACGCAGGAAGATCACTGCATTCACCCCTCCACTGGCTATCAGGGCTCCGATTTGCTGGTCGCCACCAAGAGGTCCACTTTGCAGAAGCCTGACCGGCAGTCCGGTTCTTTCCTGGGTGAGTTGCCCGGTATCTCTGGTTGCAATCAGGTCCACTTCCGTAAGCTCCCCTTTGTGCGCCTTCACCAGTTGCACCAGTGCATCCTTCTTGGAATCATGGGCAACCAGTGCCAGGGTTTTTCGCATTCTTATCACCTCCTTTCATCTTATTTCCCTCATCATAATTAGTGGAGATTAAAGTGGATTTAAGGTGATGTTAAAACCACGTAAAACTTTTCAGTCATGAAAGCTTGCCGGCCAACTCAGCGACTCTAGTCTGAATCTCGTCCCTTATCTGTCTCACCTTCTCGATAGGTTGACCTTGCGGGTCTTCCAGTTGCCAGTCTTCGGTTGGAACAAATGTGGCGGGGCAGACTTTTTCCGTACTACATCCCATAGTTACTACGCGGTCAGCGTTTTGCAGCATCTCCGCCGTGAGCAGTTTCGGCTTCTTGTCTCCGATTTCTATGCCGATTTCACGCATGGCTGCTACTACCGTGGGGTTAACCTGGGGCGCCGGCTGAGTTCCCGCCGAAACAGCCACTGCCCTACCTTGTGCTATTTGATCAAAGAAGGCTTCTGCCATCTGGCTGCGCCCGGAATTGTGTGTACAAACAAACAGTACTTTTTTCATCGCCAAATCAAAAAAGCCTCAAACTAGCCCCTTGTCCGTCTATGGTTAATCTAACAGGCGAACTTTAAAGGCAGTTTAAGGCTATGTTAAAATCGGGTTAAATTTCTGGTTTTTGCCGGGAACCTGGCCGGAGTGGCAGGCAGAAGCTGAAAGTTGATCCCTTGCCCTCCTCGCTTACTACCCAGATATTACCACCATGAGCCTCGATGACATGCTTGGCGATAGCCAGTCCCATGCCGGTACCTTCTCCAGTTCGGGCTTTGTCTCCCTTATAGAAACGCTCAAAGACGCGAGCCTGGTCTTCCTTGGCGATGCCCATCCCGGTATCAGCTATGTCGACAACCACTGAGTCCTCGAGGACCCTGCTGGTGACCGTTATTCTTCCCCCGGCAGGGGTGAACTTGATGGCGTTGTGAACCAGGTTGGCTATTACCTGCCGGATTCTCCCTTTGTCGACAGGAACGGCGGGTAGCTCCGCGGAGAGTCCCTCGGAAATAGAAAGTCTTTGACGCTCCGCCTGAGGGCCGAACTGGATGACAACTTCCTCCGCTAACTGGTTGAGGTTTACCGGCTCTCTTCTCAGCTCGGCTTCGCCTGTCTCTATCCGGGAAAGCTCGGTCAGTTCGGCCACGAGCTGGGTCAGACGATCCACCTCGGTATCAATCCTGGTGAGAAAATCTCGCGCGACCTCCATGTCGTCGATGGCGCCATCGTGCAAGGTTTCCACCATCGCTTTGATGCCGGCCAGCGGCGTTCTGAGTTCATGGGATATGTTACCGATCAGTTCGCGTCTGGTCGTTTGCAGGTTTCTCAACTCGGTAAGGTCCTGGAATAGGAGCAGTACGCCCCTTTCGGTAATAGGGATGGCTATCGCCCGCAGGTACCGTTTTGATAAACCGGATTCATACTGGGCAGCTTGCGTGGAGCCTGTTCTCAGGCACAGCTTCAACAACTCATCGACTTCGTGGTCTCGGACCGCCTCGATGAGCGGCTTATCCCTGGTCTCCTTGAGGTTGAATAGCTTTTCGGCCGCTCTATTGGCCAGCGAGACGTTCCCTTCAGTGTTGGTCATGATGACCCCGTCGGCCATGCTGTCGAGTATGGTCGCCAGCCTGGTCCTGTCTTCTGAAACCGTCTCTACCAGTTCTTTGACCTTTGCCGACATTTCGTTGAATGCATAAGTTAGCTCCCCTACCTCACCTTTGGCTTCTATGGCTATCCTCTGTCCTAATTCCCCTGAGGTGATTCTGCGGGAAGCAGCGGTAAGCTTTCGTATCGGCCTGGTGGTGGTGCGCGCGATGATCCAGGCGGCAAGGATGACCGACCCCGTAGCCGCAGCCATAGCGATGATGATAGTCACCGTAACTTGATGCACGGCGCTTTCCACGGCGGTAAGCGGCAGCGAGACACGGGCTACACCCATAGTCACACCGTGGTACGAGATGGGAACTGCCACATACATCATCCTTTGTTCCAGTGTGGTGCTGTATCGGGTGCTCTCCCCAATCCCTGTCGCCAGGGCATCTACGATTTCGGGACGATCCGCATGATTCTCCATATTAGAGGGGTCTTCGCCAGAATCGCCCAGCACGGTGCCGTTGAGGGCGACAATGGTGATCCTAGCATCGATGTCTGTCCCCAGTTTCTCAGCCAGGACATCGAGGTTACTCTGTTCATCCCCATTCAAAAGACCGGGCAAACTGGCCTCGGCGGTAATTCTGGCCTCGTTCTCCAGTTGAGAGCGCAGGCTGTCAAGCTGAGAGTCACGGGTGGAGTTCACCAGATAGACGCCAAGTACGCCCATGATGATAAGCACCACCAGGATGAACGAAATGGTTATGCGCCGTTGGATGCTGCGGAACATTCCTAGCCCTCCAGTTTGTAGCCGGCGCCCCTGACGGTCACCAGGCGGTTGGGCTTTGCAGGGTCGCTCTCTATCTTTTGTCGCAGCCAGCGGATATGGACATCGACGGTCCGGGTGTCGCCGACATAGTCGTATCCCCATACCTTATCTAATAGCTGGTCCCGACTGAAGACGAGCCCCTTGTTCGTGGCAAGGAAGGCCAGTAGGTCGTACTCCTTCGGAGTGAGGTCCAGTCGCGAACCTCTGCAGGAAGCTTGGTGGCGACCGAAGTCTATCTTCAGGTCACCGATTTCCACGGTCTTTCGCTCAGTGGCGAGTTGCAGTGCGGACATGTCGGCTCTGCGAAGCATTGCCCCTAAACGGGCCAATAACTCCCTCATGCTGAACGGCTTGGTCATATAGTCATCAGCCCCGATTTCGAGCCCGACTATCTTGTCAACCTCTTCGCTCTTGGCGGTAAGCATCAGGATAGGAACGGTCATCTCTTTCCTCAGGATTCGGCAGGCCTCGAAGCCACTCAGCTTCGGGAGCATAATATCGAGAATGATCAGGTCGGGCTTTTCTCGGCGGGCGACATCCAGCGCCTCGGCGCCATCAGCCGCGGTCACTGCCTCGTAGCCTTCTCGGCGAAGATTGTACTTCAGGGTGTCCAGGAGATTTCGGTCATCTTCAACAATAAGGATCTTACTAGTCATTGCCAACCTCGACCATAGTATAGACCTGATAGTATGAACTATCAACAAATGCTGGCCGGGCGAACCGGCCAACGGGGTTCATGGAACAAAACAGCTGCAGGAACGTAGCACGCCGCATCTTACGAAGCCAGTCAGTTCAGCCTCTGCTCTAGATCGGCCCGAAATCGCCATTGAACAGGAGCTTTCCCTTCTTCCCCATCTCGTGCAGGGCACTGTCACAGGGAAGCCTCTTCTCCAGTCTGACCACCTTCGGCAGAGAAGGTTTGTCCTCCAGCTTCTCCTGCCAGGTCTTCGTCATTGGTTCTCCCATCGGTACTTGTGTTTCTTCTGGCGCAGCTTATCGAGGTCACATCTATAGCATAGCCCATTATGACAACATATCACCTCACCGCAGGCCGGGCAGCGCCACTTTGCTGTCTCCTTTTCCAGAAATCTCTCGATGCCGTTCTTCATAATGAACTCGAGGTTCTCTATCATGCTCATGTGATAGAAAGTGCGATAGCGCTTGTCGAGTGTCGTCAGTCGGTGGCAGGGGAAATCGTTGCATTCGTAGCAGAACCGCACAAGTCCCTTCCTCAGCAGTTCACAGTGCCTTTTGTAGTGACAATTCTTGTCGCCTGGTAGACAACCAGCGCAGTAGGTCTTCGCCAACCCCTTCTTCTTAAGGTCGTTCTTCATCGTCAGGTAACTGGAGCACAAGCCGCAGTTCATCCCGCAGGGGGCGATCAGCTCTTCACTCATGGCGGCCATAATCTCGATATACAGGATTTGAGGCGAATAGATACCAGTCCGACAAGCATCAATCCGTATCCTCGCGCAACTCAAGGATGGTGGTAGACCAGACATCGTTCAAGGCTTTGTCCAGCACTGCCCTGCGGGGCTCAGGTATGTCCAGCAGTGTTCGCAGGACGCGGTCCTCAAACTGACCCAGGAAGGGACATCTCTTTCGTAGTGAGAGTATGGTGCTTCTCGCCCCGCCGTAGACCAGATAGTCAAGTGATTGAGCGTGGGGCCCAATGTGCTCCTGCACGTGGCCGCAAATGCGGCCTAGGAAGTAGTCTATCTGTTTTTCCCGGTGCCGGGCAAACCTCGCCTGCGAAGAACCGCCCTTCTTATGACGGGCGTGTACCAGACCCGTGCCTGTCTTGCTATCCAGTACCTTCGTGCCCTGGCAGACGCCGATGCTGTAGGCCCCCAGCCGCACCAGGACCAGGGCGATGAGGAAATCGTGACTGAGGAGGGAACGCAAAGGCTCAATATCGTAGCCGTCCCTCGCATATGCTTCCCTGACTGGGAACGGCGGTAGAACCAAATACCTTCCCGGCATACCCCAGAAAAGCACCGCCCCGGTTTTCGAGCTGATGATAGTGTCAGTAACGCCCGTCGGCAGCGCGGCCGGGTCAAACAACCTTTCCAACGATTCTTCAACCTTGGCGGGCGACGTCCCCCGCGGCAGGTATAGCGATTCAGCCTGGCCTTCCATCCCGGCTACCTCATCGAGGAAGCCGAGCATCTTCGACCTGCCAAGGCGGAATGTCCTTGATGCGAGCATGATATCGATGCCTTGTCAATACAATACTAAGGCTACATATTGACTATGGTGACACCGTCGCCGCCCTCACCCTGTTCACCGGGTCGAAAAGAGGCGACCAATGGGTGGGACACAAGGTGCTCTCTGACAATCTGGCGCACGGTGCCCGTGCCGAAGCCGTGAATAATGCGGACCTGTCCCAAGCCCGCCAGAGATGCTTCGTTGAGGTAGTCCTCGAGCACAGGTTCAACTTCTTCCGCTCGCTTTCCCCGTAAGTCAAGCTCTAGAGAGGCTGCCCGCTTGCTCGATCTCCTCGTTGCCATGCCGACTCTGGACCCTCCGGGCCCAGCGGTCGGTAGAATCTTTTCCACGCTGTCCAGGCTGAGGGTCATTTTTGCCTTCCCGGCGTGTACTTCGATCAGACGGCGTTCCTCAGATACTGAGAGCACAGTTGCCTGCAATCCTGCCTCTTTCAGCCAGACTGTGTCACCGGCGCTGATAGATCCTGCAACGGCTTCCTCTTCACCCGTTCCTGCTGCCGTCGTCCGCCACGCTTCGGTTTTAAGTTGTTCCTGCACCTCCGCCAGTGCCTTTTTTGCCTGGTCGATTCCCTTCCTGGATCTTTCCTTTCGTAGTTCTGAGGTTGCCTCTCGAACCTTCGCTTGTAGTTCAGCGGCCTCCCGAATAATTTGGTCACGGGTATTCTTAATGACCTTTCGCTTCTCCTCTTCTAGCTGACGGAGTCTATCCCCAAGTTCAGCGTTCCTGCGTTCTGCTTCGTTCCTTTCCTTCTCTATGCTGCGCCGCAGCGACTCAACGTTCTTTTGCTCGGTCATCAAATGGGTGAGCAAGGCATCGAGCTCCTGAGTTGCTTTGGAAAGCATCTCTCTGGCTCGGGCGATGATTTTGGAGGGTAATCCCAGACGGGACGCTGTAGCCAGGGCGTTGCTGCCGCCCGGAATACCCACTGTAAGGTGATAGGTGGGAGTCATGGTCACTGGGTCAATATCAAGGGAAGCGTTTTGCAGTCCATCCGTAGCGTGGGCTAATGCCTTTAGCTCCGTATAGTGGGTGGTAGCCACAGTCATGGTATGATGCGATAAGAAATGCAACAGGATGGAGCGGGCGAGGGCTGAGCCCTGGGTAGGGTCCGTGTTGGTGCCCAGTTCATCCAGAAGCACCAGGCTCTTTGCCGTGGCGTTGTTAACGACACGGACAATATTGCTTATGTGCCAGCTGAAGGTAGAAAGAGTCTGCTCGATACTCTGTTCGTCACCGATGTCGGCAAATACATCGTCGAAAAGGGGTATGCGGCTTTCGGGTAGAGCTGGGATTGGCAGGCCGGCCTGCGTCATCAAGCTGAGAAGTCCCACAGTCTTGAGAGCCACCGTCTTCCCGCCCGTATTGGGTCCGGTAATTACCAGGGCGGAGAAATCACGGCCGATCTCGACCGACAGCGGCACTGCATTCTTGGATAACAGCGGATGCCTAGCTTCCACCAGCCTGAGTACGCCGGACAAATCGTCGTCGGCTTTGGTGCTTCTGCCTGCGGCAACAACTACTGGTTCAGTGGCTTTGACGTCCCAGGCATACCTGGCCTTGGCCAGCGCCAGGTCGATCTCCGCAACCAGTTCTATATTACGAGAAATCTCGCTTCTGTGTGCCCCGGCGTCAGAGCTGAGCTCTGCCAGGATCCTCTCGGTTTCATGCTTCTCTTCCATGACCAGTTCACGCAGTTCGTTTCCCATATCCAGGGTTGTCCACGGCTCGATAAACAGAGTAGCCCCGGTATTGGATACGTCGTGGACGATGCCCTTTATCTCCCGGCGACGCTCCACCTTGACTGGAATCACGAACCGGCCTTCCCGCTCGGTGATGATGGGTTCCTGTATTATGTTCCGTCTTCTTGGTGACCTGACTATGGCTTCCAAATGGGTGAGCAATTGCTGGCGCAGTTCCAGTATCCTGTGCCTCACTGATGCCAGCCTGGGTGATGCCGTGTCTAACAACTCGTCGGTCGGACTCAAGCAGCGCCCGATATCGCTTTCAAGCTGGCGCAGTTCCACTATGCCTGCAGCCAGACTACTGAGCAACGGGATCTCGTCCGATAGATTGGTTATGTTGCTTCTCAATCGGTGGGTAGCGCTCAGCGTCTTTTGAATTTCCAGCAGGGTTTGAGGGTCCAGGACTTTGCCGCGGGCCGCCATCTTCACCGCCTCCCGGATATCGAAAACTTCGCCGATGCGGACGTCGGGATTGATTGAGAGCAGGCGGCGTGCCTCTGCCGACTGCGTGAGCAACAGACGCACCTGTTCCTCATCCGAAAGAGGCCTGAGATCAAGGGCCAGCTGACGGCTGGCCGAGAATGAAGTGAGGTCAGCCAGTATCTCCTGTATCTTGTGGAATTCGAGCAGTTCTAAGTCTCTGTCGCCCAAATCAACCGTCCTTATCGCTTATAGTCTCACCGGGACACCGGCCTGCAAAATAGTATAGAGTAATCGCCCGAATTTTGAAAAAGCTGGTTGTTTCATCTGAAGGTGGACAGAGTTATTTGCGTGGTTTCGCGAACCGTTCAGCGAAGAGCCAGATTGCCCGTATGTTAGGATCGTTCAGTCGGGTTCCCAGCCGGTGGCTCATTACGTGAACAGTTGTTTTCCGAGTCAGAAAGGCTAGCACGTCAACGAGTATTCCAGGCAATCTGAGAATGGTTTGCGGCAGTTTCAGCGGGTTTCCGTTGCCTTGCCTTGTACATTTGTGCTGGGTGTGTCGTTGACCAGGACAATTCGATAACGTGCTTTGTTCTGTTTCAGCCTTTCAATTGCCTCGTTCACCTTCGACATAGGCATCAGCTCAATCCAGGGCTTTATGCCATGTGCTTGTGCGAAGGAGAGCATTTCTCTCATGGTAGCTCGGTTGCTGAGGAAGGAGCCCGTAATTGAGAGCTCGTGTACTACAAGGTCGGTCGAATTCAGTGCTACATCCGGGAAGCCGACCAGCACCACCTTGCCCCGTTTCTTCAAGATTTTCAGCAGCCATTCCCAGTTGATATTTCCGTGAGCGGTGCACAATAGAAGATCGAAGCTAAATTCGAGCTTCTGAAAGCCAGCTTTATCGTCCGAGGCAACAAAGTGATCGGCGCCAAGAGCGAGCGCCTCCTCTTTCTTCGTCGGCGAGGATGAAATTACTGTTACTTCGTAGCCGAGAGCGTGCGCAAATTGGATGGCAAGATGCCCCAGTCCGCCTATGCCAATGATGGCAATCTCCTGCGCACTGTGTTTGGCGTGTAGTCGGAGCGGATTATAGACAGCAATGCCAGCACACAGGAGTACGGCAGCTACTTCTGATGGCATCGCGTAGGGCAAGATGTATGCAAAACGACTATCCACGACGACAGACGACGAGAACCCCCCATACGGTATCCATATCCCAGCCTGTACAATGTCATAGCACAATTGCTCTTCACCACTCTTGCACCACTCACATTCTCCACAGGAGCGAGCCAGCCAACCGATACCCACCCGGTCGCCTATCTTCAAACCCGACGGGTCTTCGCCAATTTCTGATACGTAGCCGACTATCTCATGTCCAGGTACAAAGGGATAACTGGTTACCCCGTAGTAATCATCAATGCCATGAATATCCGTGAAACAGAGACCACAGTGCGTCACAGAAACCCGCACATCATGCTTTCCGAGCTTCTGTTGCTCATAAGTGAATGGCTCAAGGGCTTGCCTTCGTGCCATTGCTGCGTATCCCCTGACGGTTGTAGTAGCCATTACAGTATCCTCCTTCTTAACGATGTCATTTGCTACGAGTAGCATACGATATGCCGGATAGACTAACGTTCCATGAGATTGCAGATACCCCGCCGGATAGCTTTCTGATCTTAAGCCAGTACTATCTCGGTCATATCGCTCCTGTATCGTGTGCTGCTGGCCAAATTCAGCTATTCTGGAGGCCAACTGGAAGGCCACAACTGATCCAAGTTCCTTCTCCGAGTCCGGAGACTACGCTGAGTGAGCCCCCAGCGAGCTCGGCCAGGTCTTGCATGCCTGCAATTCCGGTCCCACTTGTTATTTTAGAGGGATCAAAGCCACGACCATCATCAGTCACGGATATCATCAGAAGCCCGTCCTGCTCTGAAAGACCGACGTCGATACTTCTCGCGCCAGAATGTCTTACAGCGTTGGTCAATGCTTCCTGGACTATCCGATACGCCGCCGTTTCAATTTGGGGAGGCAATCTAGTCTCCAACCTATCATGAGTGAAGTTGATGGCTACTCCCGTCCTCTCCTGGTATCGTTCCAAATACCACCGCAACGCTTCGAGCAATCCGTAGTCGTCCAACACGCTAGGTCTTATGGAATGGGATATGAATCTTATCTGGTCAATGAGTTCATCAATAATCTGGTCTGCCTCTTCTAATGCCCGCGCTGCAACTTCGCTATGCCTCCGTCGTGCTCGGTTGACGGCCAATTTTAGAGCAGTAAGGTTCCCGCCGACTTCATCATGCAACGCGTGTCCCAATTCTCGTCTCTCTTTTTCCTGTACATCTAACAATCGTTGAGATAATGCCCGGATCTTCTGCTCTGCCTCGGTTAATCTCTCGACCTTATCCATGAGTTGGCTGGTGCGCTCCTGCACCATTTCCTCAAGCCTTCGGCGGTGTTCGTCCAGTTCTGCCTCCATCTGCTTGCGCTCCGTAACGTCGCGATTGGACGAACGACGTCCCAGGATATTTCCCTTTTCATCCAGAACAGGCTGGCATACGTGGTCTACCCATCTTTCCTGTCCATCTCGCCGTATGATGCGGAATTCCAACGCCATAGCCTCCCGGTGATGTAGATCGGATTTCATGTGCTCACTGATGCGTTCCCGGTCATCGGGATGTATAATGCTCAAGTAAAGACCCGGATTATCAATGAACTGCTGACTGGTGTAACCCGTGAGCCGTAAACATGATGGAGACATGTAGACGAATCTATTTCCCTCGGTTCGCCAGTATTCCCAATCATGAGCGAAGTCAGCTACTATCCGGAGCCTCTTCTCACTCTCCTGTAGCGCGTCTTCCGCTTTCTTGCGCTCCGTTGTCTCGATGAGAGATAGCACCAGACCTGTAACCCGGTTTGAGCTGTCCTTGACAGGCACAAGCGTCCAGTCCCAATAGGTGATACCACGCTGGGGCTGGTCCGCGTATTCAAAGGGTTTATCGTGGAACGAAACTGGCTCACCGGTATCTCTTACCTTGCAGAAGACCGCCTCGTTTTCTGGGTGCGGGAAGAAGTAGAAGTGATTCTTCCTCTCTAGTGCTTCCCAGCTGTGCCCGCACGAGTCCAAATAAGCTTTGTTGGCCATGAGGAAATTGAAATCCCGGTCGAGATATACCAGCTTGGCACCGGTGTTGGCCATAATTGTCTGGAGCAGAGCTGCCTGCCCAACCAGCTGCTGCTCCATCTTTTTGCGCTCACTGATGTTCTCTACAAGGCTCACGAAATATCCTTTTTGGGGAGAATAGGCATTTATTTCATACCAATTGCCAGTCAGCTCACTGTAATTCTCAATGTGCACTGGCTCTTGAGTCAAAGCGACTTTGCCGTAGGTGTCTACCCAGTACTGTTCAAGTTCCGGTATTATTTCTCTAATTCTTTTGCCGATTACCTGAGCGTCGGATAGGACAGTCAACTTCTCCCAAGCCTGGTTAACCTCAAGGATACGATAGTCGACTGGCTTGCCATTGTAGTCCGTGATAATTTCACAGAAGGCAAATCCCACCGTCATATTGGTGAACAGGTCGCGATATTTCTCCTCACTAGCCTTGAGCGCCTCTTTAGCTTGCCTGTAAATTGAGCTCTCGATCATATCCCATTTGCCCTCTTCCTTGATGAGGGCAAACTGGTGGTTCTTAACCACATCAATGACGTCAGCCCCGTTGCATTTATCCAGGTAGTAGGTACAAAGCGCCAGCATCTTGTACTTGCCGATAGCATTATTAATCTTAGCTTCGTAGTCAGTGAATGCCTGCCAGCCATTCCTCTCTAACCAGAAGGTGTTGCCACTCAATCTTAAGCCACTATAGCCATGTTCCAGAGCTCGTTCGAGCTTGGTTATCCAGGCGTTCAGTACTCGTTCATCATCGAACGTGCCGCCAAGGAGATACCATTTGGTGTGAGGGATTATCTCAATCTGGCCCTTCTCGATGTATCTGTCGAGGTCAGGAACAACTCGTTTGAGAGCGGCGCGGGCGCTGCTGGTGTTCAACGGCTCGGCGGTGATCCACATGCAGAATTCGTTATTCTGCAGGCCAGTTCTGAAATAGGGAACAAGAATGTCAACGAGGTCCTGTTTTGTGCGGTAGAATTGGCAGAAGTGCGTGCCCCACGGCACGCTGCCGATTACGTCGATACCGCTGTCTCTCGGTTCCTCTTCCATTGAACTCCTGTCTAAACGGCAGCAATCAGACAAATTATATACTGGGTATGGCGAACTCTCAATCAAGGACCTGCACGGCGCAACGCTTTGGACAGTAGACACGACTAATTAACAAGATAAGTTTGTGTGCAACAATCAGTAGCCCTATAATGGAAGGGGGTTAGCTATGGGTACAGCAAGTAACTTGCATGATGCAGATCTCCAGCCCGCTCAATTTTTGGTAGATAACACCCATCTCTTGGCACGCGGGCGTGCGCTTGACGTTGCCATGGGTACTGGCCGAAATGCTGTCTATCTAGCCAAAATGGGATTTGAAGTGGAAGGTATAGATATCGCTCGTGAGGCCATAGAAGAGGCCCTGGTGCGTGCCCTACAGGAAGGAACCTCCATACAAGCCCGAGTAGAAGACCTCCAAAAGATACCGTATATTGATGAAGATACGTATGATCTAGTTATCTGCTTCAACTATCTCCAGCGTTCTCTTATGCCGCAGATAAAGAATTGGGTGAAACCCGGCGGTATGCTGGTCTATGAGACCTTCATTGTCGATCAAGTTCGGTTTGGCAAACCACGGAATCCCGATCACCTTCTCAGGCATAATGAACTACTACATACGTTTGAAGATTTCCGTGTGCTCCGCTATCGCGAAGGAATTATTGAATACAGGAAAGCTATTGCCAGCATCGTGGCCCAGAAGGTTTGAGTATTCCCGGAAGACGGCAAGTCTGTAGTGGAATGTTAGTCGCGAGTAGATTGCGCAATAAGGAGTGATGTTTTGAAGTGCAGCAACCTTTTCAGCCAGAGGCAGGCCAGGAAGAATTCAGCTGCTCTTGAAGTTCTTCGAAAGTGACGTGACCACCGATGTAGCCATTGATACGTGCCACAGCAGTGGAATCTCTGAAGTCGGCGAAATTCGGATAGATGACAGTTAACTCTTCCATAAGCTCTGGTACCTGTTGCAGGTGGTACTTCTGATGGTAGTCTTCGGCCACATAGAATTCGGAAAAGGGAATGATCTCAGTGTAAACCCGGCGACCCAGGCTGGCCTCTTCACGTTGCTTGCTTTCCGTAGCCAGTGTGAACTGCTCGCTGTTATGATAGAAGATTATGGACATATACTGTCTTGACCAGGGTTGCGTTGTGGGATTATGACTGTCCCAATAGACTTCCAGTAACTGTTCATAGGAGACTTGAGCAGGGTCATAGTCAATTTCTATAGTCTCAGTATGGTCACCCAGGTTATGGTAAGTAGGATTTTCTAGTGTACCACCGGCGTATCCCACCCGAGTTCGGACAACGCCGTCCAGACTTCCGAAGCGGGAGTCCGGAGCCCAGAAGCAGCCCAGCGCAAAGGTTGCCGTCTCAGTATACGCCGGCGCAGACCCGTCTATCGGAGGTATAGAGTCGCCAGGAATCACACCATCCTCTGTAAAATCCACGGTCGTACCCTCCTTGAGACAACCGAAAAAAATCCCGGCCAGAATAGCTGCAATCAATATTGCAGCTACCACTAATTGCCCAGTTGCTCTATTGAGACCTGTCATTTCCTACTACTGTTCGTTTCCAATCTCTATGAAGTCTAGCGCAACTGAATTTATGCAATAACGAAGACCGGTCGGTGCCGGGCCATCCTCGAACACGTGTCCAAGATGGGCATCGCACCTCCTGCACATCACTTCAGTTCTTACCATTCCAAAGCTAGTATCTATGGCGGTCTTGATGCTCTGATCCGAAATAGGAGCCCAGAAGCTTGGCCACCCAGTTCCAGAATCAAACTTTGCCTCCGAATTGAACAATGCGTTACCGCAGCATACACATGTATACGTACCTTGTTCGTGGAAATCATAGAATCTGTCCGTAAACGGTGGTTCAGTGCCCTTCATTCGCGTAACCTCGTATTGTTCGGGTGTCAGTACTTGCTGCCACTCCTCATCAGTCTTGATAACCCTGTCGGATATACCGTCTCCTTCTTGTATTGGATACTGGTCGTTACTAGCTTGAGGTGCTTCGCTACCACAACAGATTGCAACAACTAGCGCTCCTATAAGAACTAAGAGCAGAGACAACTTAGATAGTCTAGACATTGTTTCTTTCCCAATAGCCGGATCACCCAGCAATACAACTTCCTTCTAGTATATTCGTCTGTAAGTTTCCTGTATGTGATCTTTGTCTCATCTGGCC
>JBKHJJ010000019.1:0-16047 GCA_046538185.1 Dehalococcoidia bacterium | reverse complement strand
ATACTCCCTTATTTTGGGCAATTGAAAAGCCGTCTGGTTAAGCGCCGGTCTACTCAGGAAAATGTTGCTCAGCTTTAGCCAGCCGGCTTTTTCAGTTTTTCTAAGCCTTTACCTTCTAGTAGACGCCAATCAATCAATTTAACACAACATAATTGGGATGTCAACAAGTAGTGCTGGCTTTGCTCCGGAAAATCGAGGTCTAGACTGTATCGGCCTGCAAAGCCGTTAGTACCGAATCGTCTTGTCACAGCTTGGGCCCTGGAGAGCGTAACCGCTATCAAGAGAGGAAGACAGCCTGGCTGTGCCTGTCCAATCGGAGGAACCACATGGATACAGAGCTTGGCCGGTGTGGGAGAGTGACACAGGCGAGCTGAAGGACTTGCCCTTATACGCTCACCTGAATGCCGTCGTAGGCAAACCTGAGGCTGTCCGACTCCAGGGCGCAGTAGTCGTCATAACTGCGGTTCCAGTACTCCTCGAGATGGACAAATAGGACTTTCCTGGCCTCGATGCGCCTTGCCAGTTCGAGCGTTTGTTCGAAGGTATACAGGGTAGTCCTCGAGACGTGGCCCACCGGGTATTTGAAGTGGTGTTTGAGGCCGCTCTCGAATACCCCCGGCTGGATGACAAGGAGGTCGGGCCGCTGGACTTCAGCTCGATCCTCTGGGAATGGCTTGAAATCACAGGGGGCATAGACGATCCTGTGTCCCGACTTCTCAAAGACATACACGAAGGCTATCTGGGAACCCCGGTCCACCGGGATAGCGGTTATTCGGACCTTGTCGATGTGGACTTGCCCGTCAAATAACATGGGCCGGACAAAGCCCCTCTGCTGGTAGAAATCGATCAAAGGACCGTACTGAGACTGGATTGCTCTAATTCGTTGGCCTAGCTGCTCAGGGAGTAGCAGACAAATCTGTTTTTCCGGATAGGCGTGCCAGGTGCGGAAGTCCAGCGTAATCTGTTCCACAACGCGCAACCCTTCCACGTGGTCCGGGTCCAGATGAGTTAGTATGAGATAATCAACGCGGCGGATGTTAGAACGATTCAGTTGGCCGGCGATCTCCGCGGGTGTGTCGATCAGCAGGTTGATATCGTGCAGAAAAGCAGAGGGCCCTGTTCTTGCGTAGGGGATGCCTTTCTTCCTGGCTTCCCGGCAGACCTTGCACTGGCACAGGGGTTTGGGAATAATCATGCACCCCCCGGAGCCCAAGATAGTCAGTTTCATAGAGTACGAGAAAGCAGGCACTGTGCGGCCTTACCCTATTGCTCCTTTTCTAGCGCGCGTGTTTCAGTTCACCATCCATGGTGCCACGGACTCGCTCTCTCTCCTCGGCAAAATCAAAACCGGTCCAGATTCCGATTGAACCGAGTATGGAGTCCTGGGGGTGAAACTCACGAAAGATCTTGAAGTAGTAGGCTGCCTCTCTGCTGTTGATAGCCGCCTTGGGGTTCTCCGCCTTGATGCGCTGGAATTCGTCTTCACTTACCTCACTCTCAGCCAGCCTTTCTCCCAGGTCCTGGCAACCGGCCCCCTGAGTGTACTGGACTTTGTAACGCCATAGTATCTCGTCGGGGAGATAGTCAGTGTCTTGAAAAGCCTTGCGCAGTATCCACTTCTCGATCTTGTCTCCCACCTTCTCGGACTCCCTAATCTTGAGCTCGGGAGGAATCTTCATGGAGAGGTCAATCATAGAAACGTCCAGGAAAGGCACCCTCAACTCCAGACTGAAATACATCCCCATGCGATCGGCACGCTGCAAGTTGATGTTATGCAGGTTGCTGATGCAGCGCCTGGCCTCCTTATTGAGTAGATCCATGGGATAATGCTTCATGTAGTGATAGCCGGTGAAGAGTTCGTCTGCCCCCTCTCCGGTGAGCACCACGGTCACATAATCGGCGGCTAACTTGCAGGTGAAGTAGCAGGGGACAGCACAGCGCACGAGGGAAGGATCATAGCTTTCCAGTTTCTTGATGACGATTGGCAACGCTTCATAATAGTCTTCTTCGGTGAAAATCAACTCATGGTGTGTGGATCCGATGTGCGCTGCTGCGATGCGAGACGCCTTGAGATCATCACTCTCGTCCCCAAATTCATCTTTCATACCCACCACGAAGGTGTGGAGATGAGGGATTTCGTCAGCGGCGATGGCAGCCACCAAACTACTATCTATGCCGCCACTGCAGAAGGAG
The DNA here is from genome assembly GCA_046538185.1 of Dehalococcoidia bacterium. Lineage (GTDB taxonomy): Bacteria > Chloroflexota > Dehalococcoidia > GIF9 > AB-539-J10 > RBG-13-51-36. The sequence continues at coordinate 13,854 of JBKHJJ010000019.1, read as the reverse complement.
CCTACATGTATTTCTCTGTCTGCCAATAACCTTTTCTTAACTGCCTTAATGAAGGTTTCTCTGATCAGATTACATGCCTCTTCAACGTCGGTCAACAGATGGTCTTGAATCTCAGGGATCTCGTAGTATTGCACAAACCCATCTTTAGGAGTGTAATAGTGCCCGGCGGGGAATTCGTGAACCTCTTCCACACCAGCTAGAGTCATAGCTCCTAATTCTGAAGTGAAGTAAAGCTTATCCTCGACATAGCCGTAATAGAGCGGTTTTATTCCTATCGGGTCGCGGGCCACCATGAAATTGTCACCATCAAAGATGGCAAAGGCGAACATCCCGTCCAGTTCTTTCACACACTCCGGCCCTTTTTCCCGATAGAGATGAAGAATGGTCTCCGTATCGGACAGTGTCTTGAACTCGTATTTGTGGAGGAGCTTCTGTCTCAGATCCCAGAAATTGTAGATTTCCCCGTTACAGATAATTCCTGTTCTACCACCGTTGGCCAGAATTGGCTGGTGGCCTCCGACCACATCGACGATAGACAGCCTGGTGTGTCCAAAAACAGTGTTATTAAAAGTATGGAGTCCACGATCATTTGGGCCACGATGAGGTAATGCATCCAACATGCGATTTATGGTCTTTGTATCTTTTGTTCCAAAACATCCTGCTATGCCACACATAAATATCAACCTCTCTTTCTTCTATTCTTTGGCTGTCTCGAACGCCTCAAGTGCCTTGACAGCAGCAAAACCGTCAACACAATAGGCGTCAGCCTTTATCTCCTGGGCGAACTCCTCCGAGACGGCGGCGCCGCCAATGAGCACCTTTACGCTATTCCGGAGTTTGCTTTCATCAAGAGCTTTGATGACTGCGCCCATCTCAGTCATGGTGGTGGTAAGCAGGGCTGAGAGTCCCAGGTATCCTGGCTTTTCCTCCCTCACGAACTCGACCACTTTCTCTGTGGCCACATCTGTCCCCAGGTCGTGCACCTCGTACCCGGCTCCTTTCAGCAAGATGGCAACTATATTCTTGCCGATATCGTGTATATCACCCTTTACTGTGGCGATGGCGAATTTTCCCTTGGTCTCCACATTCGTTGACTCCAGTATTGGCTTCAGAATATCCATGGCGGCTCCTACCGCTTCAGCCGAGGCCAGCATGTCCGGGATGAAGTACTCTTTGGCTGAAAACTTCTCACCGACCACCTGCATTCCGGCAGTCAAGCCTTCGGTTATTATCAATTCGGGGGAGACATTCCGTTCAAGAGCCTGCTCTGTGAGTTCCACTACAGCGGGTGTCCCGGTAAGGTCGTCATCTATGCCCACATCCTCTTGTGTCTTTCTCCCCTGTATCACATTTTCCTTTATTGTGGCGATTATGTCATTGCTCATGCTAACTCTCCCTTTCATAAACGTTAAGTCTTGGCAGTAAGCCGGGAATCTCCTCGAATATCCTGGCAGTAGTCTCTCGGTCAATGTGTTCCACCGGCCTGGCCAGCAACTCCTTCATTCGTTCATAGGCAAGCTCGAAAACATCGTCCGATTCACCGCTTCCTTCGAAGGGATACACCCCGGATATCTCTCCGGTGCGCAGCACGGGACGAATATAGCTGATGTACAGCTTCTGGGGCGTAGACGCTACTGTCTGTATCTGCTTCAGCATCGCTTCCAGCTCCGGCTGGTCAATCCGCGGCTGCCGCAGGAAAAACTCTATCATCTTGAAATGGGCATTATCCAGGACTGTCTGAAGCAGAGAGAAGACAGAATTACAGTCCAGCAGACCAAAGGCACAGTGCAGATACTGGGGTCCCGACATGGCCACTACTATGTCTGAGAACACCCTTTCTATCGATGATTGTTGCCCGGGTATCTTGGAGTCACTGACGCCAGAGGTAGAATAGTTGGGTATCCCGTAGAAGCGTGCCATCTGGACGCAGTCGATGTTGTACTGGCTGGTCTCGACAGAGCCGTAGGAATCGCCCAGGGTATCCATCCTGGCTCTGACCGGCACGCTGCCGTAGAGCACCGGCGTCCCCGGTCTCACCAGTTGTCCCAGGGTTATGCCGGCTAAAACCTCCGCATTTATCTGGGCCATGATACCGGCTTCCTTGATGGGTGCCGTGGTGCCTGCCTGCGGCGACGACGACACAACGATCGGTAACCCTCGGCGGCAGACCTCGATGAAAGTGTCTGTGGTATCCTCCACGAACTGTAGTGGGCTCTTAACCAGGCAGGTGATAAACGAGATGATTGGGTTATCCTCAAGTGCCTTCTTGCCGCCGGCGATGAGTTCTGCCATCCTTACTACATTGTCGAGCTGGCTTAAGCTGGTCAACCCACTCATGAAATGCTTCGTATTGTTATTGAGTGAGGCGAAGAACTTGTTGACGTCTTTGTTCTGCTCAGTTATGTCCCGGTCCTGGATGTTCACTGTGCGAATGTAGCCATCGACCATCTCCAGGTGCTCGCAGACGTGGGCCGACTGGCACAGGTCGTGAACTGTACCTCGCCTGGAGTGGAACTCAGGGACCCTGATCTCTCTGGCGGGGTCAGCCCTTTTCACATAAGTGGGAAAATCCACATCCAGCCAGATATTGGTCTCGGATCCGGTGATCAAGTACACCCTGGGCTCATCACCGCGCATTACGAGGGCGTTATCAGGGTTCCGCGCTCCCAGTTTCACGGTCTTGGGCGCACTATTGAGCGCCCTCAATACCAGCTGCTCCGGGATCCTGACCTGCCAGCTGCGATGTTCCCCGGGGATAGACTGAACTGTCGCGCCCTGGCTGTGCAGCATATTTGCCGCTTCCTCGTTGAAGCTAACCAGCCCCGGCTCAGTCAGTATTTCCATGGAAGCCTGGTGAATTAGCTCCACCTGTTTCTTGGTCAATCTTTCATACGGTCTATCAACAAGTATTCCTTCTCTGGCCAACTAATCCCTCCTTTGGATAATAGGTCTGGAACAGAAGAGTCGCCGTCCTACGTCTCTCCGCCCGAAGCAAGAGATTCCACCACTGCCACAGCCTGAAAGCCGTCCGCCCCGTATCCATCCGCACCTATACTCTTGGCAAACTCCTCCGAGACAGGCGCCCCGCCCACTATGACCTTCACCTGGTCCCGGAGCCCATTTTCCTCAAGCCTTTGTATAATATCCGCCATCCGGGCCATGGTACTCGTAAGCAGGGCGGACAAACCCAGAAACTGCGGTTTCTCTTCCCTCACTGCATCCACAATCACCTGGGCATCAATATTGTTCCCCAGGTCTTTGACGGTGTACCCGGCGCCACGCAGCAGAATTGACACTATGTTCTTGCCGATGTCGTGAAGGTCATCCTTCACTGTAGCCAGAATTATGGTACCTTTCGTCTTGATACCGCTGCTGGCAAGCTGTGGCTCCAGTATCTCCATGGCTGCGCTCACTGCTTCGGCCGAGGCTAGCATGTCGGGAATAAAGTATTCACCCGCTTCGAATTTTTCTCCCACAATTTCCATACCCCCGGAGAGGCCCCTGGTGATTATGTCCCGAACGCTCAAGTCGGTGGCAAGGGCCTGCTGGACAAGCTCGGTAACACCGGACTGACCTACTATTCCTTCTTCCATGCCTTCATCATCCCTGGTTATTCTCCCTTGGATGACGTTCTCTTGGATCAGGCTGATTATGTCCTCTGGCATTCTCACCCTCCAGTTTCAATAACTCGCTTGGTTACCCAGGCTGCCGGGTTGGTGCTTGACCTCACTGTCTCAGTCGGTGCTTTGGGAGTCCGGCACAGGCTCAATCTACTATGTTACCCTTTCTGTGTGCCTTGAGGTACGCCCTGCAGGAAGCATCCTTCCCCATTAGCATGTCGGCCACTTTAATGAGACTCATCGCTTTGCTATCCAGTGGGTCAATAATGACTGCGTCTAAACCGGCGTAAGCGGCCATCAACAAGAAGGCGCGGTTCACCAGCTTTCTCTTGGGCAGACCATACGAGATGTTACTCAGCCCCATCACTATCTTGGCTTCAGGATAGCGGGATTTGATTTCTTCTATGGTCTTTAATGTGACCAGTCCCTGGTGCGTATCCACAGCAATAGGCAATACGAGCGGGTCAAACAATACTTGCTCTGGCTTTATGCCCAGACCAGACAGGTATTCCATAATCTGCTCGCAGGCAGCCAGACGTTCTTCCACACGGTCAGGTATCCCGTCTGTCCCCATGGCCAGTGCTACTACCCAGGCCTTTCGCTCAGCTACCAGCGGGGCTATGGATTCCAAGCGCGCTGGCTCTGCGGTAACAGAGTTAATCATCAATTTCTCGCCACGGTACTCCTCTAGCGCAGCCTTGATAACTTCAGGGTCATCGCTGTCGATAGCCAGTGGCTTATCAACGACAGTCTGAATTATTCCCACCAGCCAACTGATAGCTGCACTTGCTTCTCGCACTGAGGCATAGGCCCCACCGGTGTTAACGTCGATAAAGTCGGCTCCGGCTACCGCTTGGGACTTAGCCAGGTTCACCAGAAATTCCTCGTCCCTTTTGACAATAGCCTCGGCCACTGACTTGTTCGATGCGTTTATATTCTCTCCGATTACAAGCATGTCCTAATCAACTATCCCCTGAATTTGCGATAATACCTCCTGTCTTACTCCTGCAGGAAGACTGTGTTTAGGCTTAGCCAAGAGCTCCTTAACGATTTCTGAAGCTCTTTGCCACGTCTCTTTTCTGCCCTCGGCTAGCCACTCCTCCTGGCTGTTCCTGTCGCTCAGTGTGGGCTGGTAGTGCTCGCTGCGCATGAAGTGTCTTGTATGCCTGGCAGCTACGAAATTGCCCCCCGGCCCCACTTGCTTTATGAGGTCAAAGGCCAGAGTGTCATCGTCTACCTTGATTCCCTCTACGGCTCGCATTACCATTCCCAGTATCTCGTTGTCTATTACGTACTTCTCGTAGGATACGGTCATAGCGAATTCCATGAGTCCGGCAGCATCATGAATGAAATTGGCTCCTGAAAGAGCGCATAGTAGTCCGGTCAAAGCAGATTCGTAGCCGCTCTGGGCATCCAGTGTTTTTGAATCGGTCATGCCGCCCGTAGCATAGAAAGGAAGCCGGTAGAATTGTGCCATCTGGGCGCCAGCTGCATTGAGCAAGCCCATTTCGATTGACCCAGCCAGGTACTTCAGGTCTCTAAGATCTGTATTTGTGGCAACCGAACCAATGAGGACCGGTGTACCCGGGTTTACAATCTGCGTAAGCATTACTCCCAGCAGCGAGTCCACAGTCTGGATCACCAGATTGCCGGCGAGGGTAACGGGGGAAGTGGCTCCGCACAACGGTTCAGCCGGACAAGCCAGGGGTATGCCGCTATTGGCTATATCCACGATCAGGTCGCCATAGGTCTTGTCCATTCGCAGCGGGCTGATGATGCACGCTATCATAGATATCAAAGGCCGCTGGCGGAGGTTGTCGGGCGAGCCGGCAACGGTTTCGGCCATACGTATGACCTGTTTTGCTCCATCAGACGTGTAAACGCCCCCCATAATATGCTTCGTGGTATTGTCCAGCCCGGCGAAAAACCTGTTTACATCTACCTGTTCCAGGGGCAGTTCATTGGGGTATGTCGGTAGCAGATAGAAGTGAATGTTGTCTAGCTTATCAACCAATCTGGCTATGGATTTCAGGTCGTCCAGGCTTGCCAGTCTTTTCTGGTTGGCGCCGGGTTCATAGACGTGGAGTGCCGTGCCGCCCGTTCCAGCATACACCCGCCGCCCGCCCAGAATAATATCATGTGCCTCATCCTGTCCGCACAGTTTGATCTCCGATGGTGCCGCTTCGATGAGTTCTTTGACTTTACCCTCTTTCAGCCGCACGAGGTGCTTTTCCTTGTCCACCTGCGCTCCGGCCCCTGCAAAGAGATTCAATGCCAGGTCCGACTGCACTTCGAAGCCCACCTCTTCAATCACCTGCATGGCGGTCTGGTGCACCTTCAGTATGGATTCTTCAGTCAGAACTTTGAAACTGCCCCCGTCGAGTCCTTTGCGAGCCATTATCCCCAGCTTTCTCTCCTTCCTGGGCAGTCTTCTTTGGTGCAGGTCAGGCACGGGTTATAGTCCTCCACGTTCCGGTCTGGGGATCCAATGCCGATAATGCCCGAAATTGACTTCTGGGGGATCATCAGGCACTCCCCGGTTAGACGAACCCCTACCGTATTCCCGGTTAGTGCATGGAACAGCATGCGCTGCTGACCTATGTTCCAGTCGCAATACCCGGGGCTAAAGCGCCGGCTGATGACAAGTCCCTCAGACTCAGCCATCTTCTTTATTTTGTCCTGAACAAAGTCTGCCACTTGCTCCACTGCGTCCGAACCTATTGCATCGAGGACAGTTGCCTGTAGTATGTGGCCGTCTCTGGCTAGCTTCCAGGCTATCCCTTCGAGGTATTTGCCTATCGTCACCAAGAACAACGCAACCTGTTCGCATCGCTCCAGCAGTTGGGCGACAACCTGACTTTGGAAGATAATAGAGTCTTCAATGAAGGCAATGGAGCCCCGAGCCCATTCTACATCCTTGATAACGTAGGAGTATGTGGGGTTGATAAGATGATGAGCGTGTTTCGAATAGTCATCAACTAAAGAAGAAACACGTGCCGACAGCTTGTGATGATCATCGTATCCTATGTAGTGACATATTTGCTTTCTGTCGATCGCAATGTCCACATCACCTTTGTCGTCACTGACAACCATAATACTACAATCCTCCTTTCATGGGGTACGCTGCGGGGTATTTCTCCGGTCCTTGACAAGACGTAATGCGTTAAGGCTTGATTACCGACCGAGGGCAGTTTGGGGAAACCAGGAGATGCTAATTTCTGGTCATATGAAAGACCGGGGGAGTTGGCAGCTAGCCAATTAACAACGCACTATGAAAAAATGGAATCCGATTCCTATCTCTATAGAAGAAAAGCCAGATAGATAACCCCGGATGAACGTAATCCTGCTCACTTCACGATATACGGCATCCTCCTTCTCAGCGTTCTCTCCTTTCTTGATAGTAACCCGCCAGATGTTACCACGAGATTCATCCGTCCGTCAAGTCACCGATTGGAGCCTGATTTCTGATCAGAAGACGCCAACATATATGTCGTTCACCGCCATTGCAGTCTTCGGATGTGACGAATTGATAGAGCAGATAGCTGTGAAAGTCCCGGCATCGGCCCGTTTGATCTCACGCCAGCTTCACTGCTGTTCCGTAAGCTACCATTTCAGCGGCGCCAGACATCACCATGGAGGTTACAAACCTGGTGCCCACTATGGCATCGGCACCCATCTCCTCAGCTCGCTCAATCATCCTCTGCAACGCTTCCTCACGGGCTTGAGCCAGCATTACAGTGTAATCTTTGACTTCACCGCCCACGACGTTGCGTAACCCGGCCATGACATCACGTCCGATATGTCTCGCCCTGATGGTGCTGCCTCTGACTAAGCCCAGTGTTTCGGTTATTGTCCTGCCCTGTATCTGGTCCGTGGTGGCCACAATCATTGGTCCACCTCCTTGAACTTGTCCCGCTCTTCCTTTGATGCTCGATACCTTTCCCGCCCCAGCGATATCACTAGTATTATGAGCCCTACGGCTATGGCAGCGGCGGCAACCTTAATCGGCAGGGGTAGCCATAAGAAGGCCGAACTGAAGAACCAATAGAGTCCCCAGCCTATCAAAATGCCCAGGCCGAGCGCCAGCAAAATACCGCCGATTTTCTTCAAGCTACTCTTCCCTGAACTGGTTCGTAATGGGCAGTCTCCTATCGCGTCCAAAATCTCTGGGGGTAATCTTTATGCCCGGGGCAGCCTGGCGACGCTTATACTCGTTCCTGTCCACCCGGCGAGCTACCTCCGTGACCATAGTGCGGTCAAACCCCATGGCCGTGATCTGGTCGATTGCCAGGTCATCTTCCACATAGGCTTTGAGGATGGGGTCCAGTATATCATAGGGTGGTAGGGTGTCGGTATCTTTCTGGTTGGGTCTTAGTTCAGCCGAGGGTGCTTTGGCCAGGACGGCAGGCGGTATCAATTCTTTCTCCGTCTGACTGTTCTTGTACCTGGCTAACTCCATGACCTTCGTCTTGGGGACATCCTTCAGGGGAATGAAGCCGCCGGCCATGTCTCCATAAAGGGTGGTGTAGCCTGTAGCGGTCTCGCTTTTGTTGCTACAGGCAAGCACTAACCAGCCGAACTTGTTCGACAAAGCAAAGAGGATGTTACCCCTGATTCTTGCCTGGATGTTCTCCTCCGTGCTGTCCGGTTGAGTCCCTTTGAAAGGCTCAGCCAGCGTCTCCAGATAGGAGCTAAACGCCTTCTCGATGTGTATCACCTTGAACTCTATTCCCAAGTTTCTTGCCAGAGCCTCGGCGTCCGAGATGCTGTCCGGTGATGAATACCGGGAGGGCATGGAAACACCTATTACGTTTTCAGCACCCAAAGCATCTACTGTTAGGACAGCCACCAGGCTGGAATCAATTCCGCCAGATAAACCCATGACTACTTTCTCAAATCCGTTCTTGCGTACGTAGTCTCTGGTACCAAGCACGAGGGCCTGGTAGATCTCAGCGACTTCATCCAGTCTGCCCGTTTGCCTGGGCGGTAGAGGGGGCCTGGCAGTTGTCGGATACTCACCGGGTACATCTATCTTAGTAGCCTCTGCCAGCTTCTCCATGACCCACGGTGTTTCTTTCCTTCGGCGAGACTCATGCAACTGGGAACGAAACACTGACTCCACATCCAGATCAGTCACTATGAAGTCTTCCTCAAACTGTTTGCCCCGCGCAATGACGTCTCCCTTCTCATTGATGATCAGGCTATGCCCATCGAATACGAGCTCATCTTGCCCGCCAACCAGGTTGTTATGGACAACGATAGCCGCACTGTCCGATGCCCTGGTAGCAAGCATCCTCTCCCGGAAGAGTCCCTTTCCGGCGTGATACGGGGAAGCTCCTATGTTGATCAACAATCTGGCTCCTGCATAGGCCTGGACAATTGCCGGTCCAGCTTCATACCACATATCTTCGCAAATAGTTATACCTATGCCGACCCCGTAGATGATGAAAATGGGGTATTCCCTCCCTGCCCGGAAATATCTGTTCTCGTCAAATACGCCATAGTTCGGCAGATAGTACTTGTGGTAGATACCGACCAATCTCTTATCATGGACTACCGCAGCAGCGTTGTATATGTCGCCGTCGCTGTCAACGAAACCCACCACTACCGTTATGTCTGAGCCGTGCTCTATTATCTGGTCAAGGCATTCCCTGTTTTGCCGGATGAACCGCGGTTTAAACAGTAGGTCTTCCGGCGGATAACCAGTTATGGCCAACTCAGGTAAGGTCAGCAGGTTCACCCTTAGCGATCTTGCCTGGTCAATGGACTCCAAGATTTTCCTGGTATTACCACCTAAATCACCCACGGTGGGGTTGATCTGAGCTATCCCAACCCTCATGCTGCGCAGTTCCTCTCCTTATCAGGAATGGCCCATAGTATACCAGACATCAGCAGGCTTGTTTGTAGTGCAGGTTTCCTTGTCGGGAATGGGCAAGGCTCGCCTTCAAATTCTCTTGGCCCACTCCACTGCGTTCAGAAAAACGCGGAAGCCGTCCCCGTAGTCCCTGCGGGGCTCTCGGATCCAGCGAGGGTGCTGGGTAGGATGGACGAAACGCTCTGGATGTGGCATCAAGGCGAAAACGCGACCGGTAGCATCGCACAGGCCCGCTATATTATTCATGGAGCCATTGGGATTGTGAGGGTAACCGGCCCGAATGTCTCCAGTCTCATCAGCATAGTAAAGCGCCACGTTCGACTTCTGCAGCGCTCCCGGTTCAGTCACCACTTTGCCCTCTCCATTAGCAACCGGGAGATACATGAGGCTTACTCCGCGCGTGAAAACGCAGGGGCTTCCCTCGTTGACCCGGAGATAGACCCACCGACATTCAAACTTGCCGGAATCGTTGCCGGCCAGGGTTAGGGACTGAGAGCCTCCATCTCTGGACTCGGGTAACATGCCAGCTTTCACCAGCACCTGAAAGCCGTTACAGATGCCCAGTATGAGCTTGCCAGCGTCAACAAACCTCTGCATTTCGTCCCGCAGCTTGAGTCGTAGTTCATTGGCCAGGATTTTCCCGGCCGAGATGTCATCCCCGTAGGTGAAACCGCCGGGCAGGACCATTATCTGGTAATCTGCAAGAAGCCTCTGCCTGCGTATGAGCTCATTCACGTGGACCAGGTTCACCTGTGCTCCGGCTCGTTCGAAGGCAAAGGCAGACTCTACGTCGCAGTTTGTCCCCGGAGCCCGCAGTATCAGAGTCTTCACCCTATTCATCATGTCAAGCCCTACCAGCGAAGAGGTCTCTGCCAGGCCTCCTTGAGTTCAGCAATGGAAGCTGAAAGCACTATCTCCGCTTTTAAACCCTGGATTTCCAGCCTCTCTCCGCTCGTAACCTGGCCGATATGAGCGAAATCGATCCCCGCCATAATGTCTTCGAATGGACTCCTATCCCTGGGATCTACCTCTACCAGGAACCTGGTGTTCGATTCGGAGAAGAGCACGTAATCGTCCCGGTCCATAGCTTCGCCCAGTGGCATCTTGCCAATGTTAATCACCATCCCCAGGCCTCCAGCGAAGGCCATCTCGGCAGCCGCCACCCCGATGCCCCCTTCGCTCAGGTCATGGCAGGCCCTGACCAGGCCCTTCTCGATGGCGGTACTGAGGGCGTCCATGAGCCTCTTCCCCTTCTTGGAAGCAACCCTGGGCATCCTATTGCCTACATAGCCATGAATGCCGTAGTACTGTGAGCCGCCGAGCTCGTTCCAGGTGGTGCCGACGATGTAGACCAGGTTGCCCTCTCGCTTGCAGTCCATCGTAACCGCGTTCTCCACATCGTCCATCACCGCCACGGCTGAGATGAGCAGCGTGGGCGGGATGCAGATGCTCTCTTTTTCTATCTCAAACTCGTTGTAGAGACTGTCCTTTCCGGAGATAAAGGGAGCCTCGTAGTCGAGCGCAATGTCGTAGCAGGCTTGCGCTGCCCGCACCAGTCCACCCAGCCTGTCTGGCTTATCTGGATTGCCCCAACAGAAGTTGTCCAGTAGCGCCACCCTTCGCAGGCTGGCACCGACGGCTACAACTTGCCGCAATGCTTCATCTACGGCAGAGGCAGCCATCCAGTACGGGTCGATATCCCCGTACCTGGGATTGATGCCGTTGGCAACGACGATGCCCATATTTGAATCCAGTATCGGTCTGACGATAGCGGCGTCGCTTGGGCCATCATTGTTTACCCCCGTGAGGGGCTTGAGAACGCTGCCGCCCTGCACCTCGTGATCGTACTGGCGTATGACCCATTCCTTGCTGCAAACGTTCCACGAGGCTAGAACATTCAACAGCTCGTTGCGCAGCTCAGCTGGCTGTGGAAAATCTGGCTCTGCATGCTGCGGGGGCTGCCAGACTGCCTCCTTCTCAAGTTGCGGCAGTCCTTTATGCAGGAACTCCATGTCCAGGTCGCCTACCAAGTTGTCCTCGTAGAAAAGCTCGAGTCTTCTGGTATCGGTGAACTCGCCGATCACGGTGGCCTCTACGTCCTCACTTTCGAAAAGCGAAATCAACTGGTTGACCTTGTCTGGTGGCACAGCCAGCACCATCCGCTCTTGAGATTCGGATATCCATATCTCTGTGTAAGAGAGTCCCGAGTACTTCAGAGGGACTCTATGCAGGTAAACACGCGCCCCTGTTTCCTCAGCCATCTCCCCCACCGCTGACGAAAGCCCACCTCCACCGCAATCGGTGATCCGCCGATACAGTCCTCGATCGCGAGCCTCCATGAGGACATCGATCACTTTCTTCTCCATTATGGGGTCGCCAATTTGAACGGAGCTGGCCGAGACAGTCTCCGACTCCGTAGTAAGCTCTCCCGAGGCGAAAGTAACGCCGTGGATGCCATCGCGCCCGGTCTTGCCCCCTACTAGAACAACCAGGTCGCCGGGCTGCTGCTGACCTCTCTGACTCATGCTGGCGGGCAGCAGTCCCACCGTTCCGCAGAACACCAGCGGGTTTCCCAGGTACCGGTCGTCGAACAGGATAGCGCCGTTCAGGGTAGGTATGCCCAGTCGGTTCCCGTAGTCGGCTACGCCGGCGCGCACGCCCTTGAAAATTCGGCGAGGGTGCAGCACACCGCGGGGCAGTTTATCGTAGGGAAAATCGGGTGGGGCAAAGCAGAACACGTCGGTGTTGAGGATTGGCTTGCCCCCCAGTCCAGTACCCAGAATGTCGCGAATAACACCACCTATCCCCGTCGCTGCCCCTCCGTAGGGGTCTACCGCCGATGGGTGATTATGTGTTTCCACCTTGAAACAGATGGCGTGGCGGCCATCGAAATCTATTACGCCGGCATTGTCCCGAAAGACTGAAAGGCACCAGGGCTTTCTTAGCTCCTCGGTGACCCTCATCACGGTGCTCTTAAGCAGGTCGTCGATAACGATCTGACCGAGCCTGATCCTGCTCTTGAAGGTCTTGTGAATGCAGTGCTCGGACCAGGTTTGGGCTAGCGTCTCAAGCTCCACATCGGTAGGGTTACGGCCCAGCCCGGAGAAGTAACCCTTGATGCGCCTCATCTCGCTTAAATTCAGCCAGAGCCTACCCTTACTCAGGTACATTAGGCCGTCATCTTCCAGGCCAAGCAAATCTACACGAATCAGGTCAAATTGGTAAGTGGTAGAGGGAAGGACAATCTTCTCCCGCCTCGTGACGACATGCTGCACCAGGCTATTCACTAACAGCTTGTCGCAGATAGATTGAAGGGTGTCCTCCCCGAAATCTCCCCATAAGGAGTATTTGCGGGCAGTCTTAACCGACGTGACCGTAGCTATACCCAGGTCCTGGATTGCCTTACTGATGCTTCCCTCCACCGGGTCTGTCACACCGGGATTGTACGCCACCTCAATAACATGACCACCCTCATCTTTGATGCGGGATAGGGATCCCTCGCTCCAGAAATAGTCTTCGACTACTGGGTCAGCCAGTAGTTCCTGGCCAATCCTCCTTACCTCTGCCTCGTCAAGTTCCCCCTCGAGGAGATATACATCGCTGACCCTAGCCTCTTTTACAGTAGCGATGCCGAGGTCGTGGATGTCCTTCTTCAGCCTGTTTCCCTCGGGATCGGGGAAACCGGCCTTCACTGAGACCTCAATCCGAAACAAGAGCTTTACCCTTCTGCAATTTCCGGGAGCCAATCATTCTTCAAGGCCCGGACTGGCTACCCTGAAGGATTCCGTCTTCGTGTTTGTGCGACGCTCTCCGATTGATCATGCTCAAGAAATAGCTATGGAACCTCAGATCGTCGGTGAACTCCGGATGGAAAGTGGAGGCCAGGAGTTGGTCCTGCCTGGCGGCCACGATGGAGCCGTCGGGAAGACGGGCCAGGATTTCTACACCGGGCTCAGCCTGTACTATTATCGGTGCTCGAATGAAGACAGCATGGAACGGCTTCTGCCCCACAGCCGGAATTTCCAGGTCTGCTTCAAAGCTGTCAATCTGCCTGCCAAAGGCGTTGCGTCGGACCTTTGTATCCATGAGGCCGAGAGTCTCCATTTCATAGTTGGAAACATCCTTGGCAAGCAAGACCACCCCGGCGCAGGTTCCCCAAATGGACAAACCGTGTCGAGCCATCAGCCTTATGGGCTGAATTAGCCCAAAGCTCTGCATCAGCCTCAGTATGGTAGTGCTTTCTCCGCCGGGGATAATAAGCCCATCCAGGCTATCCATCTCATGGGGGAGGCGAATTTCAGTGACTTGCACACCCAGTCGTCGCACAATGCGAATATGCTCTATGAACGTTCCCTGTAG
>JBKHJJ010000130.1:0-3577 GCA_046538185.1 Dehalococcoidia bacterium | reverse complement strand
GACCCCTTTCCCCTTGTCACTGCGGGCCTTTCCTTCTGTCATTGCGAGGAGCCCCGACCTGTCGGGGCGACGCGGCAATCTCCGCGATTGGGCACCGCGTTGTAACCCCCACCTCACTCCACCATATATTCTTCGGCATGCTTCCTGCCGGCCGGGTCCTTCGCCCATATCATCAATACACCCACTACAAAGACCAGCACTGCCGGCACCAGGAAGGGCATGAAGGTTACGGTGAAATCGCCCGTATAGTCGGCTACATAGCTCGCAGTTATGGGGCCGAGCCCCATTCCGATATCCCCCATCACGCGGTAGACTCCCATAGACGTGCCCAATTTGCCCCTGGGAGCAACATCCGCAGGCCAGGCAGCAATGGCACCTTGAAGACCGGTGACCAGACCGTAGAAAGCCATGATGCCCATAAGCTCGCCGAAGCTCCCCTGTAATGGGATCAACAACGCAGCAATACCGCTCAAAAAGAGGCAGACCATCATAGGTTTCTTCCTCCCCACCCTATCCGACAACCACCCGGAAGGAAAAGTGCTTATGGCAGTAGCGACGGCCGCCACCGTTAGCAGTACTCCGATTCTTTCCTCGGACAGGCCCAGGTTAAGAGAGGCATACAGCGGAACAAGCGTCGAACGGACACCGACTCTCAGGAAAAACAGTGCCAGCACCGCGCAGTTAACCAGCATGAAGGGGCGGTTGGACAGGACAGCCAGCACGTCTTTCATCCGCATTTCGGACCGCGCCGGCTGTGAAGCGTCTGCTGTCTCCTTCAAAGGCAACGTAGCGATCAGACCGGCCAGGCCGAGCACGGCATACGCAAAAAAGGGTGCGCTAAGGCCGAAGCGGGCAGCGGTATAGCCGCCGATGGTGGGCCCGAAGGCCGTACCCGCGAACACAAGGCCCGTATACAGCGACATGTACCGGCCCCTGGCTTTGCCGGCGGATACATGCGCAACCCAGGTTGTTGCCGAGGTCATGTACAGGGCGGACCCTATCCCTCCCACAACACGTGCCAGGATCAACCACGTATAGGTGCCGGCTATGCCGGCTCCGATTGCCGACAGGATTATCAGTACCAGCCCCAGTATCATGGGTCTCTTCCTGCCGAAACGGTCCGCCAGAAACCCCGCCGGTATGTCCATCACCACGCGGGCCAGGGCAAACGCCGATATTGCCCATCCGACAAGAGCTACGGGAATATTGAATGAAAGCGCATACTGGGGAAGAACGGGTGAGATAATACTAACGCCCAGTATGACGAGGCCGGAAACCAGCGAGAGGTTCAGAATTACGAAGAGCCGCTGCTTCATCTACAAAAGACCGATTATGCGCGTCCCTCGCGAGCCCTGTCAACAACCGATTCGCAGGGCTAGCCCCGTCTTAAACTCTGCTCAACGTCATCGCCAGCCCCCTTTCCTCTTGTCGTTGCGAGCTGCCTCTTTTCGTCATTGCGAGGAGCCCCGACTCATCGGGGCGACGCGGCAATCTCTAACAAGCAAGGGGGCCGTTTATCTTCCTTAAGCTAAGGGAGTAAGGGGGTTATCAATCCTAACATGGCCCTTCCCCTCCGGATCAGGCAGGCGTATAATTAAGTCAGGAGTCAACACATGCGTTTTCTCAAAGTCGTATACGTTGTGGCCATAGCGGTCCTGCTGGTCCTGCTGGTCATCGCGGGCGTCCACGCTTTCTATCCCCCTCCCCCCTACCCGGACTATCCCGACTGGTCGGACGCTCCGCCGTACAACAGCACCGCATACGAGGACTGGGAGCGCCAGCGGCAGCAGCAATGGGAGGACGCCTACGCACAATATGAGGAGGAGGCGGCGGTGCACGACAGGAACGTATTCCTGGTTGTCCTGCCTCTGGGGGTGGCGTTTACCATCGGGGGCACCTTCCTCCGGCGCAGGCTGGATGTCTTCGGGGCCGGCCTGATTCTGGGTGGCCTGGGGACCATGATATACGCAACCGTCCCCGGCGACCTGGACAACATACTCAGATTTGTCGGCATTGCCGTCGCCTTAGCCACCCTTCTCTTCGTGGGCTACCAGGTGTTTCACTCGTTGAGAAGAAGCTGACGTGCTTTTCTGACACTGGTCAAGGCCGCAGGCCATCGCGCCTGCCTGAACTTTTTGCCGAAAAGTTCAATGTAACCCGTAAAGATGACTGAGCAAGATAGTTGCTACTTTTCACTAATCTTTGTATGATGAAATAGAACAAAGCATAAGTGGGTGACAATCACCGTGATTATTAGACGGGAGAAACGAGACCCATATCCAGCCCTCACATCTAAAAAACTATTTGAGACCGTGATGTTCGACCAAACGCTTAACGGGAATTACTCTCTTTCAGTAATTGAAATAAGCGATAGAGACCGTACTGTGCTCATCGAGAGAACCTTTCGAAATGGTCGTGGCAAGTCTTTGGGAGCAGGGTATTATTTCATTCAATGTCTATTATGCCAATGTGGAGAAGATAGTCTACGCCTATTTCGTGGGCTCCTGGAAGAGGTCGTGAAGGCAAAGGCTAGAGGAAACTATATGGAGGTGGAGCCTTTGCTTAGCGCACCTGAGTTTACAGATGAGGTAGTGAAGTTCGTTGAGCAGTACAATAGCTTTCAAAGAAGGAAACCAATCCAGCTCTTTAGCTTTGGGGCATAGTAATGGGGTCATTTATTTGTGCCATTTCTGAAAGAGACTGGGAAATATCTCTGAGTCGAGGTATTTATGGCAATAAGACTGGTAGGGTAGATAAGGATGGGAGCTATACCTTCTTTGGTCCCTCAACCAAATATTCCATAATAAGAGACCTTGTAGGTATGAAGGCTGGAGACAAAGTTTTTTTCCACGTACTTGCCGCCCCCAGCAGGGTTCATGGAGTCTATAGGGTCAGAGAGAGTCCTTATTTCGACTCCACGAAAGTATGGGTGAACCCTACGGAACTATTCCCCTTTCGTTTCTTGTTTGAACCTCATCCCGACTACAAGTACCTCTGCGAACTCAATGCAAACATACAGGTTGTTGACTTCTATGAATTAATTGAACAGCGCAGAATATGGTCACTAGCCACTCTCGAGAATGAGATGAATCTAGAAGCTCGTAGTGTCCGCAAAATCGACAATGAGAATGAAGCAATGGAGATTATCAGGCTGCTAAACAGGGACTTGAGACAGTACGGCAAAGGAAGAGATTTTAGTTTTTCACCCATCGTCGTACCAGGTAAGAAATTGGCTTTAGAAGACTGCATAGCTGACGTCGGCCGGTATGAGAACTCAGTCAAGGCGCTCTTGATGTTTAGGCTGAGGCAGAATGACCCCGCGATAACAAGTGTTTTAGGCCCTGTTTCCGATTTTATGAATGAAGTGTTCATAGCACAGACCACAAGAAAAAGCATTGATATTTTGTGTATTAGGAAACAATCATCCGGTTCCAGAGATTATATAATAACTGAAGTTAAGACTGGGAAGTGTGATTCCAATAGTCTAAGACAGATTCTTTACTATATAGACCTGTTCAAGCGAAAGGAACTCGTTGACATTTCCCGGGACTACATCGCCGGCTGTCTAGTTGGGCAG
>JBKHJJ010000129.1:0-3618 GCA_046538185.1 Dehalococcoidia bacterium | reverse complement strand
TGCCCCCGAGACCAGGCATGACATATTCACACAAAGAAATGCCCGCCTCTCTTACCTTTCTTCCGCCCTCGATGTGATCTCTAGCAGTGCACCCTTTTTCCATATAAGTCAGCAAGGGATCATAGCCGCTCTCCAGACCGATGTGAATCCTATCCAGCCCGGCATCCTTGAGCGTCTTTAGCTCTGCTGGTGACTTCCTGGCAGCTGTATCGGAGCGACCATAGGTAGTCACTCTATCTATGCTGGGAAAGGTATCTCTCAAGAAGGTAATCACCTGAGCCAATTCGGGCGTGCGCATAATAAGGGTATTGGAATCCTGAAGAAACGCTGACTTGCCTCCCGACGCAAGCCAGCGGGCAACATGCCACACACACTGGCCATACTGAAGTGGACCAGCTAATGCGGCAGCTACTTCTTCCACTCTATTGCCGCGTCCTGATTGCCAGGCTATCTCCTTAATACCCTCGCTGATAGCTTTCACCGCCTCAATGTCTTGCAAGATCTCCTGCAATGGCCTTAGCTCGAACTTGGTGCCTTTGTATACAGGGCAAAAAAGGCATCTATTCCAGGGGCAGTTCCGAGTAGCCCTGATCAGTAGCGACTCGGCCTCACTGGGGGGTCTTATTGGACCTAGCTCAAAGGAACGACCTAGCTTCTCCGTAACTGATGGACTTAACATTCTGGGTATTATAGCCTGCTGGGAGGAACCAGGCAAATAGACTTTGGCCTCCCTAGTATGATACTATCGGTCTGCAAATGAAGGATATCGAACTAATCTCTTTCGATGCTGAGGGGACGGTAGTGACACCGGATTTCAGTCAAGCAATATGGCATGAAGCCATTCCCGCGCTCTACGCCCAGAAAAGGGGGGTTGATCTTACTCAAGCTAAGAAACGTGTTACTGAGGAGTACGCCAAGATTGGTGACCAGAGGCTCGAGTGGTATGATATCGAATACTGGTTTCACTGTCTTGGTCTGGGTCGGCCAGAGCCGGTAGTACGAAGCTGTCTGGGTAAGATAGCTTATTATCCCGAAGTAACGGATGTACTTGCTTCCCTGGCCGGCAAATACAGGCTGATTATCTCCTCGGGCACGCCACGAGAACTGTTACATTTCTTGTTGCAGGACATCGAGCCTTATTTTGATCGGGTTTTCTCCTCCATCTCACACTACAGGCAGCTCAAGAACGCAGACTTTTACATCAGGATATGTGAAGAGATGGGCGTCAAACCGGGCCAGGTCATCCATGTAGGCGATAGTTGGCAATTTGATTTTCTCAACTCCCGACAGGCCGGCATCCACGCCTTTCATATTGACAGGTCAGCGAACAACCATCAGGAATCTCTTAGCAGTCTAGTCCAGTTAAGAGACTTTCTCCACCCACCGAAATAGCATCATGCCTTCTGATTAGAGAACGCCCTTGAACCCGTAGACATTGCGGTTCGTTCTGAGTTACAATTCAGTCCTTAGAGAATGCCAAATCCTAGCAAAGGATCATCTCGAAGCGCCGCTGCGAGCAATAGATTCAACTTCTCCACGGCAGAGCTCAGGGAATCGGCCAGGAGGCTACGCCGCCACGTAATCACCATGACTGCTACAGCAGGCAGTGGGCATCCTGGTGGCTCATTGTCAGCAGCCGACATCGTCAGCGCGCTTTACTTCAAGATCCTGCGGCATGATTCCAGGAATCCCCACTGGCCGGATCGCGACCGGTTTATACTCAGCAAAGGACATGCTGCCCCAATCATATACGCCGCCCTTGCTGAAACAGGTTATTTCCCAGTGGCAGAACTGGCGACTCTGAGAAAACTGGACAGCCGCCTTCAAGGTCACACAGATGCAAGAGTTACTCCCGGGGTAGAAATGTCATCGGGTTCATTAGGCATGGGCCTGTCATTCGCTATCGGCATCGCCTTGGCGGCAAGGCTGGATTTCAAGGGTCACCGGACCTATGTCCTCCTTAGCGATGGTGAATGTGAAGAGGGACAAACATGGGAGGCGGCGCTTTCGGCCGCGCAGTTCAAATTGGATAACATAACGGCCATTGTTGACTGCAATGGAATGCAGCTCACCGGGTGGACTCGAGATATTATGAACCTTGAGCCCCTTACGGAGAAGTGGCGGATCTTCGGCTGGCATACCATTGATATAGATGGGCATGACTTCGATCAGATCCTGTCCGCCTGCCAGGAGGCTCAAGATACGAAAGGAAAGCCCAGTGTCATTGTCGCCCGTACTATCAAAGGCAAAGGGGTTAGCTTTATGGAAAACAATCCAGTATTCCACGGTAAGGCCCCCACCGCAGAAGAAGCCGAAAGAGCCCTGCAGGAGTTAGAGTGAAGACGACTGAAGCGTCTACGCGGGAGGCTTTTGGTAAGACTCTCGTGGAGTTGGGTAGGCACAACAAGGATATCGTCGTTGTTGACGCCGACCTATCGCCCTCAACTATGACGAGTTTTTTTGCGCAGCAGTTTCCTGGACGTTTCTTCGATTGCGGGTTACAGGAACAGAACATGGTCAGCATAGCCGCTGGACTGGCTGCCGCTGGAAAAATCGTTTTTGTCAGCACTTTCGCCATATTCGTTACATGCCGCTGTTTCGACCAGTTGAGGCTCTGTCTTTCCCAGCCAGCACTGAATGCCAAAATCGTAGCTACTCACGGAGGTATCACCGTTGGGGAAGACGGGTCCTCACATCAAGCCATTGAAGACCTGGCCTTGTGCTGTGCTCTCCCCGGCTTCACCGTTGTCGTTCCGGCCGATGCCATAGAGACTGTTGAGGCAATAAGAGTGGCGGCAAATGCCCAGGGGCCGTTCTACATCAGACTAAGCCGCCAAAAGACACCGATTGTCTATTCCGAAGGCTGTCGCTTCAGGTTAGGCAAGGCGGTGACTATGAGACAAGGCAGTGACGCAACTGTTATCGCTGTGGGCATAATGGTGGCTAAGGCTCTGGAGGCCGCAGATGTGCTAATAAGACAGGGTATAGATTGTCGAGTCCTCAACATGCATACCGTCAAACCTTTGGACGAAGCAGCCGTGGTGAAGGCAGCATCTGAGACCGGCGCAATTGTCGTTGCCGAAGAACATCTAGCGCAGGGCGGACTGGGCAGCCGCGTTGCTCAAACTGCAGCCAGAGAGATACCGGTGCCGATGGAATTTGTCAACCTTGGCGACAGATATGCGCAATCGGGCAAACCCGACGAACTGCTGCAAAGATACGGATTGACTGCCAGGAACATCGAACAGGCAGTGAAATCGGCAGTCAGGAGAAAGTAGCATTTCCAGGCCCGGCACTGCAATTCGACGGTGACTCGGGATACGATTGACGATCCGCGGGCGTGCTTATATAATATAGATTGGAAGTTGCATTTGTGAAAGGTTAGACTGCTGCAATAAGGAGGTGGGACATGGGTAGATACATGAGAGTGATACTGGCAACCTTGATTATCTTGACCGGGGTTTCGGTATTCTTGCCCTCGGGCTACGTAGGCGCCGGAGGAATAGTCAATAACCAGAGCTTTGAGCAAGGAGTAGGGGAAGTGCCGTTAGCATGGAACCTAACGGGAAATGCTACCCGAGTGGATACCGGTCCGATCCATACAGGTAATTGGAGCGC
>JBKHJJ010000128.1:0-3621 GCA_046538185.1 Dehalococcoidia bacterium | reverse complement strand
CGTTAGGGCTGTTACCTGAAAGAAACTCTCGGATGAACCAGCCGCAGCCGAATGGACGGAGAAAACCACCCCTGGCCGGTTTTAGCGGTTCAGTCACTATGCATATCCTTTAGCTGAGGCAATACACAAACTATTCCTTCTCCCACAACTTCTGGAACCATTCCTTGTGTTCGTCTCCTGCGATTTTTCTGTATTTGGCAGTCGTGTTGAAGCTGGCATGCCCCAGGTGTTCCTGTAGCAACCTGAGTCCATCTCCCGAGTCGTCCATCTTGACCGCCATGACGCCGAAGGCGTCTCGCAGTTTGTGTGGCGAGACGTTGTGAACTCTACCGGTTTCTGGATTGACCAGTCTGGGCAGACCGGCCTTCTCCCCACACTCCTTAATAACCTGCCAGGCGCGGTGCCGGTTTATACCGAAGATTAGCTTCTTCCCATCTTTGGTTACTGTTCCCCCACGCTTGATATACTCGCGGAGCATCTTCAGAGTGTCATCATCTATTGGCAACGTCCTTTGCCGTCGACGCTCCTGCTGCTCTACCTGACTCTTCGTTATCCTGTCACCACACCTGGGACAAAAAGCATACGTAGCTCCCAGTGCTGCTCCACAGCTAAGGCAGGATAGCTTTAGCCTCTTTTTCAGATGCCTGATGGTCACAATGGACCGATTGAAGTCTATGTCGTCTACGCACAAACCCAATGCCTCGCTGACACGGCAACCGAGATGGAATAGCAGTCGAATCAATAACCTATCCCTCAGGTTTGTCGCTGCCTTTTCCATGAGAGTTACTTCCTTTGGCTCTACGTAAGCTTTCATTGTTCCTTGCCTGTTACCTGAATTCCGGGCTCACCACGCATATCTTAGACAGACCATCTATCGCCTCACTCATTGCGTCCTCCAAGCGGTAGGGGCTTGTTGCCAATGGTTGCCCCAGTGGGCAGGCCCAGATATACGTCACGCCACGGTGTTGGACTCCTTCGAACTAGCAATTGCACTCCAAATGGTGGGTGAGGCTCATGCCATGGTCGACGCCCAGGAATAGCTAGTCAGACAGAGTATCCCTTTTGGACCAATGCAATTCATGCCTTCCCTCACCCGTCGCTTGATTTTCTTCCGCCTTCCCCGCTGAAGACAAGAAATCTTCCAGCGCTTTGCGAGGGACAACGAGCCGACGTTGACCGATTCGAATCGCTGGAATACCTCCGGTGTTAGCTAAGAGATATGCGGTACCACGGCTAATGCCTAACATTCTTGCCGTTTCCTCTATAGTGAGAACTAGTCTTTCGGCCTTACTATTGTCAGTCTCCATCTTCACCTCCCTGACGGTTGACAACACCCACTAATACACATTATACTTGCGAGTAATAAGCATTAGGAGGCTTAGTATTAGGAATAGTAAATGGGCATTTTAGGAATAGGAGGAATAGCATGACAATTAAGGGGCAGCGGGCCTGGATCAGGGATGATGAGGAACTTCAAATCTGTCGTTACACACTTGAGTTTCGTCACATGCAGCGCACCGAGTTGGCAGGGAAGATACAGGCTGAGGTTCATTGGCCAGGCAAGCCTCCGGAAATCGAGGTGTTAGAGCGCAAGATTTCAAAGTACCGGAAACACGCTGTTGACCATCCTGAGGACAGACCTTGGAGTATGGCTACCCTGGACAAATATCCCATTCCCCCACAGGCGATTCCCGCTGTGCTCGCATGTTGGAAGCAACGAGTTGAGAGCAGTGGTACCCTTACCATACGGGAGGCCAAATGGGTATCGAAGCTCTACGCTCTTATGGCAGATGAGGTACGCCAAAGCTTTGTCTGGCGCCACGGTGTCAAGTGGTTAGAGTCAGAACCGTCATGCAATAATGAGGTCGGAATAAGGTCTTATCCCGATCAGTCTTCTCAGCGCAACACGAAGACGGGGAGAGAGTTTTTGCTCCGGCTTGAAGAGGCTGATTGCGGGGTAATAGAATGCCCCAAATGTCAGACACCAATAGGTATAGGCCCCACAAGCCAGAAGGCCATATGTGTTGGGTGCGAAGGTCAATTCGACATCGTCAGGATCCCCGTACGGTCTGAGCAATCGGATGCTGTGTGCAGGGAAACCTCTGTAACCAAGAATATCTCTCCCATAATTAAGGACGTTAAGGAGTTATATCATTACGCCGCAGGCTATGCGCATCTGGAGTTGATCTATGATTTGATAGGCCAGCCTTTCGATTCCACATATATGGATATGTTAGTTATGAGATTGGGCGAAGTGATACCTGACCCCGATGAAGAGGCTTCGCTCTTGCCATATCTGGCATTAGCCATTGAAGACTTTAAGCAGTTCAAAGACAAAATTAGGGAGGCTAGCCAATGAGAGGTCACATAGAGAAAAGGGGCAAGAATAGTTATTCCATAGTCGTCAGCTTGGGTAAGGATGCTGCTACTGGCAAGTATAAGTACCAGTGGGTAAGCGTCAAGGGGACCAAGAAGGATGCCGAAAGGCGTCTCTCAGCACTACTACATCAACTTGATAGCGGGGCATTCATCAAGCCCAGCAAGCTCACGCTGGCTGAATACCTAGCGAGATGGCTCACGGACTATGCCAAACCCAACCTGTCACCACGAAGCTTTGAGCGGTACGAAAGCATCGTCCGAGTGTATCTTATCCCAAGTCTCGGCAATATCCCGCTAATCCAGCTCAAGCCTGAGCACATTCAGAAGCATTACAGCGCTATGCAGAATCGGGGGCTAAGTGCCCTTACTGTAAGATATCACCATACGGTCATGCACAAGGCATTACAGACGGCTATGAAGTGGGGACTGCTACGCCTCAATGCGGCTGACGGTGTGGATGTGCCTCACTCCCGGCGAAACGACATGCAGACATGGGATGAGTTCGAAGTTCGCCGTTTTCTAGAAGCTGCTGGGACTAGCGCTTACTATGCTCTATTCCACGCAGCCCTGTTTACCGGGATGCGAAGATCCGAATTGCTGGCCTTGCAGTGGCGAGACATGAACTTCCATCAAATCTGCGTCAACCGCTCATTGCATCATCTGCGGGACGGAAGCTATGTGTTCACACAGCCGAAATCAGCCAGAAGCAGGCGCACCATAGCATTGTCACCTTCGTCCGTTCTTACACTCACAGAACACAGGCAAAAGCAAGAAACAATACGAGCCCTGCTGGGGATACCGCTAAAACAAGATGACTTGGTATTCAGCACACCTGAAGGCAAGCCGTTGCGCCCTAACACGATTAGCAGAGCATGGACTATGTTAGCTGCTCGTGCTGGTCTAAAGGTTATCAGGCTTCACGACGCAAGACATACCCACGCTAGTTTAATGCTCAAGCAGGGCGTGCACCCCAAGATAGTGCAGGAGCGGCTGGGGCATGGCTCAATACAGGTAACCCTCGACACGTATTCTCATGTGGCGCCCGGGCTGCAGGAGGCTGCTGCGGAGAGCTTTGATGAACTCGTGTCTCCCGAGTATAATAATGGCTGCGTAAGTGAGGCTGCACAAAAGCATTATTAGCAAATTATTAGCAAAAGTGGTTTTCGGGGGTGGCTAGCGGGTAAATTTGGCTTTGGGAGAGGTGTCCGAGTGGTTTAAGGTGCCGCTCTCGAAAAGCGGTAG